>NZ_QGQU01000009.1:0-61246 GCF_003173795.1 Pseudoalteromonas sp. meg-B1
CTGTACGAGTGCCCACACAGATGATTGCTTTATATTGTTAAAGAACGTTGCGATTAAAGCGTTAAACTTTATCTCGCTAGGGCTGCGCATATTACGCTTTCCTATTTTTTTGTCAACACTTAATTTTCATTTTCTTTTAAAAGATTTGAAAGCTAAGTTTTACTCGACTCACTTACCGTTTGTTCAGCGCTTTTCATTGCTGCCTGCCGGGTCAGTGGATGCGCATTATAGGGATATTCTGGAGAGGGTCAATGCTTTATTTCAGTTTTATTAAATTAATTTCAATTTAGTACAGTAACCATACAAACAAAGGGCTGCAGAGCTGTTTTTGATTAAAATTCATTCACATAAGGCATAATCGCAAGAGGGGGAGGAAGTAAAAGCGATTTATAGATAACTGCTAATCGCTTTTACATAACACTTTATTAATTACTGAGTTGCTATTTCCCATACGGCAATTGAGCCTGAGATTTCATTACCTACTATAAGCAGTGCTTCGTTTGTTGCACTTTGCGCTGCAGGAACAAATGTCATTCCTTCAGGAGCAAGGTCGCCACTTATATCTGCACTTGGTTCTAAACCACGATTATAGAAGTAGTCTTGAAATTTCACATCGTAAGGGTTGGTTATATCAAACACCATTATTGTGCCCATACGCTCTAAGCCAACAAAAGCAAACAACCTATCGCCAACCTTACCTAATGTTAGCGCTTCGGGTTCTGCCCCTTTATCATCTGAGCGTGTATCGCCTTTGTTTTCATCTTCGTTGTTATTAAACGCGTTACCATGAATAGAAGCGGTCACCCGTGCAATTTGATCGCCTGAGTCAAACACCACCAGCCCACTGCTATCCCAAATGGTAAATGAGCGTGCGCCATAAGCATAAAGCGATTCGTATTGGCCATCGTTATTGTTATCACCTTTTACTGTTGTAACTTTTAAACGACCAATGTCGTTATCATCGTTATTTAAGTAATCGAAGTTAGCTGCGAGAGCTAGATCTTCTACGCGGCTTTCATCTATGTATGCCAAACATCCATCTTTAGCGTCATAATCAAGCCCCCCCTTGGCTATACAATCAGCTTCATCGCTGGCATCAAAAAAGTATTCGCGTGCATCACCCTCATTGGCAGATACAATAAAGTTGGCTCCTTTCCAACTAAAACTTGCAATTGTATCTGGCTGATACATGCCATATAAACCAGGGTATGATTTAAAGTTAACACCGCCGTCTTTGTCTGAAGCGTCAAATTGTAAGTTTGACCAATCTTTAAAACCGAGCCCTTTTAGCTCAAGGGAATTATCTTCAAGGTTGATGATAGCTAGGCCGTTATTTTCTTGAATAGAGACATAGGCGTATTTATTATCCTTGGAAATACTTACATACTCTGGCTCTAAATCCATAGCAACGGTGGTATTTATTAAATTACCATTAATAGTACGTCCAGTAGGATTGGCAAACACTAAACCCTGCGCTTCTAATTCAGATTGCTGATTATTGTAATCTTGAAAGTTTATGCTCAAAGCATTATCGGCAATAGTGCCGTTAGTGATATCGATAATGCTAATAGTGCCTTCGGGATCGATACTGTAGTCGCCATTAGGTTCACCTTCATTAGCAACCACTACTTTTGCACCATCATGACTAAATGCCACCATGTCGGGTAGGGCACCTACTGTTACATTTTTAATAAATACTGGTGTATCTCCGCTAATATTGTAAAACGCTATTTGGCCAGCTTCGCCCACGCTTGTAGCAGCCATTGCTACCGCTAATAATTGGTTATTCGCATCGATAGCTATGCTGTTTGCATCGCCAGGCGTATTTTCATTTAGTGAGAGCGTAATGGCAGAGGCTAAGTTGGTCGCGGTTACAATACCTTCGTTATCTTTTACTAATGCTGCAGTGTCGAACGTATCGGTAGGAATGATATTCACAACGGCTTCATCACCAGAGCTATTAATGGCATAAATCCATTTTTTAGAGGCTTGGTAGGCGACTATTTCAGCTGCCCCTTCCGGGCTTTGTGCATTGAGTACTGCGCGGCCAATAAGATTGATATTTAAAGCTGAATTTTCATTAGTGCCGTTTTCGCCATTATTACCCGCTGTACCTTGTACACCCTGTACGCCATCTTGGCCGTCATCACCATCTAGTGAGCAACCAGTTAATAGTGATAGCAAAGAAAGGGCTATTATTGATTTGTTTAACATTATTGTTTTCCTTAGTGTTGTATTCGTTAAATATCAACACACAGGGATGACAACAGTATGGCATTTTTATTTATAGAATATTTAGGCAATAAAAAAGCGAGTATAAAACTCACTTTTTTGTGGGGGTTAGCTTATTTAATCAGACTGGCTGCTACATATTATTTATATAATCATCGCGTCTTTTTCGAGTTATTTTTATAAACTCTTTTAACTCATCAACGGAAGGCTCAATACCTTGCTGGTTTTTCTGTTCAAACCAATCGGTAACATCACTGATTATGACAGAGCCATCTTGTAAGCATAACTCATCGTTTTTTAGCCAAACATCGGGACCTCTGAATGATGGACTGGTATACCAATTACAAAAGCTATATCCCTCGCGTGTTAATTTAGACTCAATGTAAAAACTATTAGCAATAGATAAAATTATATATAAAGGTATTGCGCGCAGCATAAGCTTTACTATTAACCTTATTGTTTTTTCATTGCGAAAGTTCAATACTTTTTGTAAACCTGCAATTGTCATTAAAACAGGAAATGGAGCCATTACTATTATCGGAGCTAACAAGCCGCTTTCTCGAATATAATAAAGCGAATCATCAAAATAAACATTTTCAACAAACCCATAATAAGAGAAATAAAATAAAGCAATTGTAAATAATATAAAAGCAAACAGGCCTATCACAACAGTTAATTTATGCTCGAAGCTTTGTTCTGTAAAACGTTCTTCGGATTTTTCCCATTCTAAAATAGACATTGTTTATAGCTCATTTTTATTAGGGTGAAATTTACCTCTGGAAGCCAGAAAAATCCCCTCGATAAAATTATTTAGCTTAGCTGGTTATTTTAAATAAAAACGACTGCAGCAATTTTGAGTTAATTTTAACGATTATACTCTGCTCTAGTTTCTTGTATAAAAACTTCAAGTTCATTAAGTGTTGGCTCAATTCCTTTTTCATTATGCATTTCAAACCAATAATAAATATCACGAGTGATTACAGAACCATCTTGTAAGCATAACTCATCGTTTTTCAACCAAACATCGGGACCTCTGAATGATGGACTGGTATACCAATTGCAATAAGTATAGCCATTGCTTTTTATATATGACTCTATATATAAGTTGAAAGGGATTACTAGCAAAAGAAATAAAGATAATGCAATAAACAACCCTTTAACAAAGCCTGTCATTAAGTATTCAGATTTATAATTTAATAACTTCTGAATAGAAGCTAAAAAAAATAAAGAAAAAGGGAAAAGGAAAAAAAGTAAAAAAACCTTTCCACTTTTTTCTTTAATAAAAGAACTAGACCCAACAGCTTCCAGTAAAGTAATTTCTGAGATGACGGTATAAATTAGAGCAAAGCAAAGAATGCAAATTACGATAGGCCCTAACAAATTTATACATAATCCTTTGAAAGCGAAGTTTCTACTACTCTTACTTGCTTTTTCCCATTTAAATATTTTCATAATATTTTTATGCTCGGAACCCCAAATAATGCACCGAATACTCCATAAGGGTCTTCACTCAGTGCTTTATTAAAGCTTATAAATAATGAATAGACTATTACCTGACAAGATACTTTTTAACTGACTTTGGCGTTGTCTTTCAACGATTGCCCAATGAGCATAAGCTGACATGTTACACTTCCTTGAGTTATATTTTTATGTGCTATTGAATAATCTAATTAAGATATATAGACAATAAAAAAGCGAGTTATAAAACTCGCTTTAAATATTTAATAAGTAATGGTCATTACTATTTTTTAACAGGACGTTTCCAACCATCTAAATTACGTTGCTTGCCACGTGCTACCGCTAGCTGATCATCCGCTACGGCATTGGTAATAACAGAGCCTGCGCCAACGGTAGCGGTTGCACCTATATTTACAGGAGCGACCAGTGATGAATTAGACCCTATAAAGGCATTATCGCCAATAATGGTTTTGGCTTTATTCACGCCATCGTAGTTACAGGTAATAGTGCCTGCGCCAATATTTACTTTCTCGCCAATTTCAGCATCACCTAAGTAACTTAAGTGGTTTGCTTTAGAACCTTTGCCTAAACGGGTTTTTTTCATTTCGACAAAATTGCCAATGTGCGAGTCTTCTTCCATTACTGCACCAGGACGAAGGCGGGCGTATGGACCGAGTGTACATTGAGCCGCAACTGATGCATCTTCAATTAGTGTATTGGCTTTAATAATAACATTGTCACCGATGCTACAGTTTTTAAGTACACAGTTAGGTCCAATTTGTACGTTATTACCAAGCGTTACATTGCCTTCAAAAATAACGTTGATATCGATGAGGACGTCTTCCCCTGTTTTAACGTCGCCACGCACATCAATACGCGCAGGGTCGGCAAGAGTTGCACCATTTAGCATCAGCTCTTCTGCTTGCCATGCTTGATAAGCGCGCTCAAGGCCTGCAAGTTGTACGCGGTTATTTGCACCTTCAACTTCCATTGGGTGATCTGGTTGTGCTGATGTAATTTCTACACCTTCACTGTGCGCCATAGCGACTATATCTGTGAGGTAGTATTCGCCTTGGGCATTATTGTTAGACAAGTTACCTAACCATGTTTTTAAAAGCTTACCATTAACCGCCATAATGCCAGTGTTTACTTCGTTAATAAGTAACTGCTCTGCGGTAGCATCTTTTTGTTCAACAATACCCACTAGCTTGCCATCAACACGTAGCATACGCCCGTAACCATTTGGGTTTGCTAAATTAACGGTTAATACTGCTAAACCATTTTTAGGTGTCGCTGCTAATAAGCGTTCAAGTGTAGATTGCTTTGTTAAAGGTACGTCACCGTATAAAACCAGTACGGTGTCGTCGTCATTTATATGAGGGTTTGCTTGTGCCACTGCATGGCCTGTACCTAGCTGTTCAGCTTGCAGCACCCAGTTTACGTTATTATCGGCTAATTGTTGTTGTAATAGTTCGCCGCCGTGACCATAAACTAAGTTAGTCGATGTAGCACCTAGCGCATTGGCATTATCGATAACATGTTGCACCATAGGTTTACCTGCCACTTTATGCAGTACCTTAGGCAGAGCAGAGCGCATACGAGTACCTTTACCCGCTGCAAGAATAACCGTTGTTAAAGACATTAAAACAATTTCCTTTTTCCGTTGTTTTAGCTTAATAGAATAAGTGTGCTGCAAAGTAGATTACGTAAGTCACATCATGTGCAAATACTCAGTAGGCTAAGCAATGACTACTGAATCTTAACTTAAGCAAAGTAACACCTAATAGAATAGGGTTATTGTAGCGAGGATCTTGCGTAGATATAAGTAATAATGAAGAGATATTAGCCATAACGATTAATTTATTTACAAATAGCGACAGGATTTATCATCAGGCACAAAAAAGCCCACATAAAGTGGGCTTTTAAAAACCAGATAGGCTTACTTTTTACGTAATTGCTGAATAACGCGTAGCTGAGCAATTGCTTCAGCTAGTTGCATTGCGGCTTGATTGTAATCAAGCTCAGCAGATGCACCTTTTGCCATTTGGGCTTCAGCGTCACGTTTAGCTTGCTCTGCAGCTTTCTCGTCCAGGTCTTCACCACGAACAGCTGTATCAGCAAGTACGGTTACTATGTTCGGTTGAACTTCTAGTGTACCGCCAGCAATATAGATGAGTTCTTCTTCACCAAATTGCTTAACTAAACGTACCATACCAGGTTTAAGGGCAGTTAGTAGTGGGGCGTGACCGGCATTAACACCTAACTCACCTTCACTACCAGATACTTGAATAGATTCTACTAAACCAGAAAATAATTTCTCTTCAGCACTTACTACATCAAGATGTACAGTCATAGCTGCCATACTACCCTCCTAATTACATGCTTTTGGCTTTTTCTTGAGCTTCTTCAATAGAGCCAACCATGTAGAACGCTTGCTCTGGCATATCATCAAACTCACCGTTTAAGATACCTTTGAAGCCTGCAATTGTGTCTTTAAGTGAAACGTATTTACCTGGCGCACCTGTAAATACCTCTGCCACGAAGAATGGCTGAGATAGGAAACGCTGGATTTTACGTGCACGAGATACAAGTTGCTTATCTTCGTCAGAAAGCTCGTCCATACCTAGAATCGCGATGATGTCTTTAAGTTCTTTGTAACGCTGAAGAACTGTTTGAACGCCGCGCGCTATACCGTAATGCTCTTCACCGATTACTTGTGGATCAAGCTGACGTGAAGATGAATCAAGAGGGTCTACCGCTGGGTAGATACCTAGTGATGCGATATCACGTGAAAGTACCACTGTTGCATCTAAGTGAGCAAACGTTGTTGCTGGAGATGGATCCGTTAAATCATCCGCAGGTACGTATACCGCTTGGATTGAAGTAATTGAACCAGTCTTAGTAGATGCGATACGCTCTTGAAGTACACCCATTTCTTCAGCAAGTGTAGGCTGGTAACCTACCGCTGATGGCATACGACCAAGAAGTGCTGATACTTCTGTACCCGCAAGTGTATAACGGTAGATGTTATCTACGAAGAAAAGTACGTCGCGACCTTCGTCACGGAACTTCTCAGCCATAGTAAGACCTGTTAACGCTACGCGTAAACGGTTACCCGGTGGCTCGTTCATCTGACCGTATACAAGCGATACTTTATCAAGTACGTTTGAATCGTTCATCTCATGGTAGAAATCGTTACCCTCACGAGTACGCTCACCAACACCTGCGAATACTGAGTAGCCGCTGTGCTCGATTGCGATGTTACGGATAAGTTCCATCATGTTTACGGTTTTACCAACACCGGCACCACCGAATAAACCAACTTTACCACCTTTAGCGAATGGACATACAAGGTCGATTACCTTGATACCCGTTTCTAAAAGTTCAACTGAGCTTGATTGCTCTTCGTAAGTAGGTGCTGCACGGTGGATAGACATACGCTCGTCTTCACCGATTGGACCTGCTTCATCAATTGGCTCACCAAGTACGTTCATGATACGACCTAGGGTCTTAGTACCAACTGGAACTTGAATTGCTTCGCCTGTGTTTTCTACTGAAGCACCACGACGTAAACCGTCTGTAGTACCTAGTGCGATAGTACGTACCACACCGCCACCTAGCTGCTGTTGAACTTCTAAAGTCAAACCAGCTAAATCGCCATCTGTTACTTTTAGCGCGTCATATACGGCTGGCACGCTGTCTTGTGGAAATTCGATATCCACAACGGCGCCGATAATTTGGACGACCTTACCTAAACTCATGTCTATTCCTCTCGTTAATCTTTGCCTGAAGCATTAAACTGCTGCTGAACCAGAACAAATCTCACTAATTTCTTGTGTGATTGCTGCTTGGCGAGCTTTGTTATATACAAGCTGTAACTCATCCATAAGGTCACCGGCATTATCAGTTGCAGCTTTCATTGCAACCATGCGGGCAGCCTGTTCAGAGGCAGCGTTTTCAACTACACCTTGGTATACTTGAGATTCAATGAAACGTACTAACAAAGACTCTAAAATAGCCTCTGGGTTTGGTTCATATAAGTAATCCCACGCATGTGTAGATACTTCTTCTTCAGCTTTTGGCAAAGGGAGTAACTGATCTACTATTGGCTCTTGCTTCATGGTATTAACAAAGTTGTTATATACCAGGAATAAACGGTCAATTTTACCTTCAGAGAATGCATCTAGCATTATTTTTACCGGACCAATTACGTCCTGTACTGAAGGCTTATCTCCAAGACCTGCTTTTTTAGCAAGTACTTGACCACCAAAACGTTGAAAGAAGCCAGCTGCTTTACTACCTAAAGTAGCAAAATCAGCATCTACGCCTTTCTCTTTCCACGCTTTAATGTCTAATGCAACTTTCTTAAACTCATTTGAGTTTAAGCCACCACATAGACCACGGTCAGTAGAGATAACAATATAACCAACTCGTTTTACTTCACGTTCTTCTAAGAACGGGTGAGTAAAATCAAGATTTGCTTGAGCAACACGACCAATCACTTTACGTAATTTTTCAGCGTATGGACGGCTTGAAGCCACTCGTTCTTGCGCCTTTTTCATTTTAGACGCAGCAACCATTTCCATTGCGCTAGTGATCTTTTGAGTATTTTTAATACTGCCGATCTTGCTTTTAATCTCTTTTCCGCTGGCCATGACTCTCTCTCCGAATCAAGGTGTGCTTTAGGATATAAAGCACACCATTAATAACTAAATTACCAAGTTTGCGTAGACTTGCACTTCTCTAGAAGTTCTTTAAGCTGCGCTTCGATCTCGGCGTTGTAGTTACCAGTTTCATTGATTTGAGCCATAAGCTCTGCGTATGTGCTATTTGCGAAAGAAAGTAATGCCGCTTCGAAATCCATGATTTTAGAGATTTCGATGTCTTGCAAGTAACCTTTCTCAGCTGCGAATAACGACAAAGACATTTCAGCAACAGACATTGGCGCGTACTGTTTCTGCTTCATTAGCTCTGTTACACGCTCACCATGCTCAAGTTGAGCACGAGTAGCATCATCAAGGTCAGACGCGAACTGCGAGAACGCAGCTAATTCACGGTACTGAGCTAGGGCTAGACGGATACCGCCACCTAGTTTCTTAACGATTTTAGTTTGTGCAGCACCACCAACACGCGATACCGAGATACCAGCATTTACTGCCGGACGGATACCTGAGTTGAATAAGTCAGTTTCTAAGAAGATCTGACCATCGGTGATAGAGATAACGTTTGTCGGTACGAACGCAGAAACGTCGCCGCCTTGAGTTTCAATGATAGGCAATGCCGTCAGTGAACCTGTTTTACCTTTCACTTCACCATTAGTGAACTTTTCTACGTAATCAGTGTTTACACGTGATGCACGCTCTAAAAGACGCGAGTGAAGGTAGAATACGTCACCTGGGTATGCTTCACGGCCTGGTGGACGCTTAAGTAGCAATGAGATTTGACGGTAAGCAACAGCTTGCTTAGATAAATCATCATATACGATTAATGCGTTTTCACCACGGTCACGGAAGTATTCACCCATAGTACAGCCCGAGAACGGTGCTAAGTACTGAAGTGCCGCAGATTCAGAAGCAGATGCTACAACTACGATAGTATTTGCAAGTGCACCGTGCTCTTCTAATTTACGTACTACGTTAGCAATAGTAGATGCTTTTTGACCAACCGCTACGTACACACACTTAACGCCTGTGTCTTTTTGGTTGATGATTGCATCGATTGCTAGTGCAGTTTTACCTGTTTGGCGGTCACCGATAACAAGCTCACGCTGACCACGACCAACTGGAATCATCGCATCGATAGATTTGTAACCAGTTTGTACTGGCTCATCTACTGATTGACGCTCGATTACACCTGGTGCAATTTTTTCTACAGGTTCAAAACCGTCGTTATCTAAAGCGCCTTTACCATCGATAGGAGCACCTAGCGTGTTTACAACACGACCAAGTAGACCCGCACCAACAGGAACTTCTAAGATACGACCAGTAGTGTATACTTTTACGCCTTCTGTAAGGTCAGCGTAAGGACCCATTACTACTGCACCAATTGAGTCACGCTCAAGGTTTAGTGCGATAGCATAACGGTTGCCAGGAAGCTCAATCATCTCACCTTGCATACAGTCAGCTAGACCGTGGATGCGAATGATACCGTCAGTAACAGATACAATTGTACCTTCGTTACGAGCTTCACTTACAACTTCGAACTTCTCAATACGTTGTTTGATCAGATCTGAAATTTCAGTGGAATTAAGTTGCATGCTCTTTTTCCCAATTACGATTGTAGTGTTGTGGCTAAGCGATTTAATTTACCGCGTAAAGAGCCGTCAATTACAGTGTCGCCTGCCTTAATAATAAGGCCGCCAACTACTGTAGCGTCTTCACTACAATTCAGCTTAACTTTGCGTGCGAAACGTTTTTCAAGTGCCGCTACCAATGATTCTTGCTGGGCTGCAGCAAGAGGTGTTGCCGAAATCACATCAATATCGATTTCTTTTTCATAGTCTGCTTTTAAAGCAGAAAATAAATGGGCAACTTCAGGTAGTGCAATCAAACGTCCATTTTCAGCCATCACCTTAACTAGGTTCTGACCTTGTTCGTTGAGCTGCTCACCACATAAGTTAATAAATAACTCAGCTTGTGCGGTAGCAGTAGGCAATCCAGCTAAAATGGTAGATGCCTGTTCATTGCTGGCAACGTGGCCAGCAAAGAACAACATGTCATTCCAGCTTTCAATAGCGCCTTTTTCAACGGCAAGTTCAAAAGCCGCTTTAGCGTATGGGCGAGCGATAGTAGTCAATTCAGACATGCTCATACCCTCCTAATTACAGCTCAGCGACAAGTTTTTCAACGATGTCACTATGTGCGGCTTGATTGATTTCGCGCTCTAAAATTCTTTCTGCGCCAACCACTGCCAGAGTTGCTACTTGCTTACGTAGCTCTTCTGTCACACGGTTACGCTCTGATTCAATTTCAGAGTGCCCTTGAGCAATAATTTTTTCACGCTCTTGCTGACCACGAACAGTTTCTTCGTCAACAATTAGCACGGCACGCTTTTTAGCTTGATCAATGATATCAGCCGCTTGAGCCTTTGCATCTTTAAGCTGTTCTGCAGCTTTCTGTTGCGCTAGTTCTAAGTCTTTCTCGGCTCTATCAGAGGCAGCTAAACCATCTTCGATTTTCTTCTGGCGAGCTTCAATTGCACCGTTTAGTGGTGGCCATACGTATTTCATACAAAATAATACGAACACCGTAAACGCAATTAATTCACCGATAAGAGTGGCGTTTAAGTTCACAACCGCTCCTCCTTAAATAGTAAGCTGTTCAAAAAATAAAATTAAAGTACGAACAACAATACCATCGCGATACCAACACCAATCATTGCTACAGCATCGATTAGACCAGCAAGGATAAACATTTTAACTTGTAGCGATGGTGCTAGCTCAGGTTGACGTGCACATGCTTCAAGGAATTTACCGCCCATGTTACCAAAACCGATTGCTGTGCCGATTGCACCGAAACCGATAAGTAAAGCTACTGCGATGTATTTTAAGCCGTTTAATAATTCTAAAGCTTCCATTTATTTCTCCAAAGTTTCAATTGTATTAAAAGTAAAAGTAAAATTGTAAATATAGTAATTAGTGATTATCTGAACTTGCCATGCTTAGGTATACGATTGTAAGCATCATGAATACGAATGCCTGCAATACGATTACTAAGATATGGAATACAGCCCACACAAAGTGCAACGGTAGTTGCATTAAACCTACAGCACCTATAAGGATGAAGATTAACTCACCTGCATATAAGTTACCGAACAAACGCAGAGCCAGTGAAAACGGCTTAGAAACCAATGCGATAAGTTCTAGTAATAGGTTGAATGGGATTAAAAGAATCTGCATAGCTGTATTGTTTGAACTAAACGGGTGAAGTGTTAGTTCTTTAATAAAACCGCCGATACCTTTGATTTTAATTGAGTAACCAATCATTAGAATGAACACGCCAAGCGCAAGTGCAGCTGTCATGTTGATATCTGTAGTTGGTACAATTTTCATGTATACGTCGTGTGAATCCATACCGAATGCAGTTTCGCCAACAAAGCCAGCAAATGCAGGTAGGAAGTCAACTGGGATTAAATCCATTAAGTTCATTAAGAATATCCAAACGAATATTGTTAATGCTAATGGTGCAATTAGCTTACTTTTCCCGTGGAAGGTATCGCGTACGTTGTCGCCAACGAACTCAACAACCATTTCAATGAAACATTGAAGTTTTCCAGGTACACCCAGAGTTGATTTTTTTGCGGCACTACGGAAGATCCATAAAAATATTAGACCTAGTCCGATAGACCATGCGAGGGTATCTATATGCCATGTCCAGAAGCCACTATCCGTACATGCTTTATTGAAGGCAAGACCGGCGTCGGTCGAGCACATCTTAGCATTGGTTAAGTGGTGCTGAATATGGCTAGATAGAGTAACTTCTTCTGCAGCCATGTTATATCCCAAAAGTTAATGTTTAAAAAAAACGGGTGTAAACAATCCTGTAAACAACACCAACACATAAGCACAAAAGAAAGGTAGCAGTACTACCGGATAAAGCTTTAGCATTAGTGCAAACAAAACGATTGTTAGCATAAATTTTAATCCGTTGCCGCGTTTTAACGAGGCATACGCTTGATTTGCTCGACTTGCACCCATATATCTGAATGCATAAAGCGCAAATACAAAGTTAGGAAGTACTGCGACTGCGCCACCAGCTAGAGCTGAAAGTGCGGCATAGGTTTCCCAACCTATAAAAATTATTAGTGCAGCTAAAAGGGCTACAAATCCCTGAAGGCAAATTAATTTTAATGCGGCAAGCCTATACGGGCTCGCTAACTTATTAGTCACTTTTAATTAACCTTTATGACGCTCTAATTGTCAGGGTATGAAAACTGGCGAAATTATACTTAATCCTGCCAGTTTTGCAACTTGAGTAGGTGCTTTGTAACACAAAATCGCTGTAAATGTCCCTTTTTAGACATCCAATGAATTAATGGTGGGAATAGTCTTGATTGATACGGTTTAAAATACCGTCTAACTCGTCAAGATTAGTGTAAGAAATAACCAACTTCCCTTTGCCTTTTTTGTTGTAATTTATTTCTACCTTTGCCCCTAGGTTATCAGCAAGCTGCTGCTCTAACTGTTTAACATCTGGGTCTTTTTCTATTACTTCTTTTGCTGGAGCTGGCTCTAAAATAGAGCGTACTAGTTTTTCTGTTTCGCGAACGGTCAATGCCTTTGCAACAGCTAAACGTGCTGCATCTGATTGCACTTCACCTTCAAGTGCTAACAAGCAACGTGCGTGGCCCATTTCAATGTCACCATGCTCTAACAAAATTTTTACATCGTTATTTAGATTATTTAAGCGTAATAAGTTAGTCACGGTCGTACGTGATTTACCAACGGCATCAGCCACTTGTTGATGCGTTAATTCAAACTCATTAAGCAACCGATTAAGTGCAATCGCTTCTTCCATAGCGTTTAAGTCTTCACGCTGAATATTTTCAATCAGAGCAATAGCAACGGCAGCTTCATCAGGTACGTCTTTAATAATACAGGGTACAAACTCAAGCTTAGCTATTTGCGCAGCACGCCAACGACGTTCACCGGCAATAATCTCATAGCTGTTATGCGCAACAGGGCGCACAACGATAGGTTGAATAATTCCTTGTGAGCGTATCGAACTGGCGAGTTCTTCGAGTGCCTCTTCAGACATGTCTTTACGAGGTTGGTACTTACCTGAGTGTAAAAGCTCGATCGGTAGTTTTTGTAATTCACTGTTACTAGGCTGCGCTGCATTTTCAACTGCGCTGGTTACGTTAGCATTGTCCTGTTCCTTGCCTTCGCTTGGTGCAGGTTTAGATGAACTTAAAAGCGCATCGAGTCCTCGGCCTAAACCTCTTTTTTTAGCAGACATGTTATTTTTTTACCTCAAAGTTAGGCGACAACGGGAGTTGTTTTTTCTTTTCTGCGTAGCATTTCACCAGCGAGAGCTAAATATGCTTTCGCGCCACTTGATGCTCGATCGTAGTACATTGCTGGGGCACCAAAACTTGGGGCTTCTGCAAGTCGAACATTACGTGGGATCACCGTACGGTATACTTTATCGCCAAAATGTTGTTTTAATTGTTCTGATACATCATTTGCTAGTCGATTACGCGGATCGTACATAGTACGAAGTATGCCTTCAATCTGTAAGTTAGGGTTAACTAACTTAGCAAGTTGCGTAATCGTGTCCATTAACGCTGTTAATCCTTCCAATGCATAATATTCACATTGCATAGGTACTAAAATAGAATCGGCAGCGGCCATGGCATTAACGGTTAACATATTTAAAGAAGGCGGGCAGTCTATAAAAATAAACTCATACTGATCTTGTATTTTTTCAAGCGCGTTACGCAAACGTACTTCTCGCGCAAATAATTCCATCAGCTTAACTTCTGCAGCGGTCACATCACCGTTTGCAGCAATCATATGATATTCGCCTGAGGTTTCTTTAATAATCACTTCATCAATAGGCTTATCTTCTATGAGCAAGTCATAGATAGTAGGGACGTCACCATATTTGTCGACGCCACTGCCCATGGTCGCATTGCCTTGCGGGTCGAGATCTATTAACAGCACTTTACGCTTCGTTGCAGCCATAGATGCAGCGAGATTAACGGCAGTGGTAGTTTTACCTACTCCACCTTTTTGATTTGCTAATGCGATGACTTTTGCCACAGTGTCTCTGATCCCTAGTCTTTAGAAAGAATTATTAAATGTCGTTGTGCATCTAAATCCGGTACTTCTAATGCAATTTTTTGCTCAAACTTAACACCTGTAGGGAGTGAGTCTAATTCCTCACTTGGAAATACCCCTTTAAGTGCAATGAACTTACCTGAATGATCAATTAAGTGCGAGCACCAGTCAATCATATCTTGTAACGATGCAAATGCACGACTTAGTACGCCATCTAATTTAACACTTGGTTGATATTCTTCAACTCTTGACTGCACCGGGGTGACATTATCAAGACCAAGCTCATGTTTAACATGCATTAAAAATCGCACACGTTTACCTAAACTATCTAATAATACAAATTGCGTATCAGGTAAAGCAATGGCTAACACTATGCCAGGTAAACCAGGACCTGTGCCAACATCAATATAATGATGACCGGTCAAGTGAGGAGCAACAACTAAGCTATCCATTATATGTTTAACCATCATTTCTTGAGGCAAACGTACCGAGGTTAAGTTATAGGCTTTATTCCACTTATCGAGTAATTCAACATAGCGGACAAGTTGTTGCTGTTGTTTTTGTGTTAGCGCAATATCAGTTTGCGCTAACAAAGTTGTTAATTGTTGCTGTAACACAATGTACCTTTACCGTTACGCAGTTTTGCGTAACAAGCCTTGCTTCTTCAGATACACTAATAATAGCGAAATCGCCGCTGGGGTGATACCAGAAATACGCGAAGCTTGGCCGATAGTGTCTGGACGAGCATCAATTAGCTTAGCAACTACTTCGTTTGATAAACCAGAGACGGTTTTATAATCAAACTCTTTTGGTAAAATTGTTTCTTCATGACGAAGCTGCTTATTGATCTCATCTTGTTGACGCGCGATATAACCTGCGTACTTTGTATGAATTTCAACCTGTTCTAGGGCGGCCTGATTAGTGAACTCAGATCCGAGTCCTTCGATCGCCATCAAGTCGTTATAACGCACTTCTGGACGACGCAGTAATTCTTCTAAGCTGGCTTCACGCACAAGTGGGGTTTTTAGTAATTCGTTTACTTTATTAACCATGGCATGATCTTTATGGATCCAGGTATCTTTAATACGCTGTTTCTCTTTAGCGATCACTTCCATTTTTTCGTTGAATGCTTGCCAACGTTCATCGTTAACTAAACCTAGTTCACGACCTTTTTCAGTTAAACGAATATCAGCGTTGTCTTCACGAAGTAGCAAACGGTATTCAGCGCGGCTAGTAAACATACGGTACGGTTCTTTTGTACCCAGTGTTGCTAAGTCGTCAATCAGTACGCCAACATAGGCTTCATCACGACGTGGTGTCCACGACTCTTTACCTTGTACTTGTAATGCTGCATTCATACCTGCGATCAGACCTTGCGCACCCGCTTCTTCGTAACCGGTAGTACCATTAATTTGACCAGCAAAAAATAAGCCATCAATAAACTTTGTTTCTAATGATTGTTTTAAATCGCGTGGATCAAAAAAGTCATATTCAATAGCGTAGCCAGGACGACAAATATGTGCGTTCTCAAAGCCGGTGATCGATTGCACAATTTCTAACTGTACATCGAACGGTAAGCTAGTTGAAATACCGTTAGGGTATAACTCGTATGACGTTAAACCTTCTGGCTCTACAAATATCTGGTGTTTATCTTTATCAGCAAAACGTACAATTTTATCTTCAATAGACGGACAGTAACGTGGGCCTATTCCTTCGATTACACCTGAGTACATAGGTGAGCGATGTAAGTTTTTGCGAATAACATCATGTGTTTTTTCATTGGTGTAGGTGATGTAACACGGAATTTGTTGTGGGTGGTCGCTTTGTTTACCCATAAATGAGAATACCGGTGTTGGTGCATCACCTGGTTGTTCTTGCATTTTACTAAAATCAACAGTCCGGGCATCAATACGCGGTGGCGTACCGGTTTTTAGACGATCTACTCTAAATGGTAATTCACGTAAGCGATCAGCTAAGGCAATTGAAGGCGGATCGCCAGCTCGGCCACCTTTGAAATTTTCAAGGCCGATATGAATTTGACCGCCTAAGAATGTGCCCACGGTTAGTACCACACTAGGTGCACTAAAACGTAAACCCATTTGTGTCACCACACCGGTTACACGATCATTTTCAACGATTAGATCATCACATGATTGCTGAAAAATCTTTAAGTTTTCTTGGTTTTGAAGTGTGTTTTGAATAGCCGCTTTGTACAAGGCACGATCCGCTTGTGCACGCGTCGCTCGTACAGCAGGGCCTTTAGATGAATTAAGCGTGCGGAATTGGATCCCGCCTTTGTCAATAGCTTGAGCCATTGCGCCACCTAGGGCATCAATTTCTTTAACCAGATGGCCTTTGCCAATGCCACCAATTGCTGGGTTACAAGACATTTGACCAAGGGTATCCATATTGTGAGTCAGCAGCAGGGTATTCATCCCCATACGGGCGGCTGCCAATGCGGCTTCAGTGCCTGCATGTCCACCACCTACTACGATAACGTCAAAATTTTCGTGAAAAATCATTAATGGGATCCTACTTAAATCAAACCAGTAAACTTCAAAAGGGAGCGTATTCTACCTAGAAATTAGCAGAAGATAAATGATTAAACAGTGCTCAAGATCTAAGTAAGTGATCTCTAATAATATAAAGGATCTTTTAAAGAGATCTTTTAATACTATTACTACTACTGATCGGGTTTTCTGTTGATAAGCTTTAGATCATGATTAAAAACATATAATTAGATCGGATCTAAAGGTGTTAGTATGATCGGATCTTCAGGCAAATAAGCTCTGATCAAAACAGGCTGTTATACACAGGCCGATCAAGTCTCGATCTTATCCCATGGATAAGCATGGCTAAAAAAGCAGCTTAATCAGTGTTTATCCACAAAACTTATTAAATTATTAGCAAATTGTGGGTAACTTTATTTATAACTTTTCGCTTGATCTTTCTATTTTAAACCTGTCTGTGCTATCCATGAGTCTAACCAAGCTAAGGCCGTATCTTCGGGCAGTGCTTCATCAAGAATATTAAGCTCTAAACGTTGTGCTACTTTTACAGCGCCTTTTTGGCTTAAAAGAGTATCTATATTACGCCCTGCAAGGTTATAAGTGTCGTAACTAGTATCGCCAAGTGCAATAACCGAATACTTTAAATGTGAAAGATCATCCACTTGAGATACTTGTTCGATAAAACCAATCAGGTTGTCAGGGTAATCACCCGCACCGTAGGTTGATGTACAAACTAACCAAATAGTATTTTGTTGATCTATTTCATTAAATTCAGGTTGATCGTGTAGTTGGCTATTAATCCCTTGGTTGTTAAGTGCATCATTTAACTGCTCTGCAACGTACTCGGCGGATCCCATTTGACTACCAACGATAATATTTACTGAACTCATGAATATGGCTGATCACTATTAGTTTTAATTGCTGCCTATGATAGCTCAGTGAGTATAACAGTAAAGTTAAGAGTGTTATTTTGTATAACTATTTTTGTGGTAATTTAAGCCTAGGTATTAATTGCTTGCTTAACTTATTGATTATTAATGATTTAAAAAAATATCTTTAAATGTAATCTTCTGATCAAGTTGTTGATAAGGTTGGGGAAAGCTCTGCTTAACTAAAAACTAATATTATTAATAGTTTGCTAAGTTATTGATTTTATATTGAGTGTTAACCACCAGCTAGTACAAATTTATAGATAAAGGCGTGTTGATCTTAGTGTGGATACAAAGCATGTTGATAACTTAAAATTGGGATCGAAAATAATTTTAAAAAATGATCTATTTATGCAGATCAGACTAAAAATCCATTTTTATTTTCTAAAAATTGCTATTTAGCTTATTTAAACACAGCATATTTTTACTTTTTATCGCTTTTAACTCATTTTCAAGGCAATAAAACCCCAATTGTGGATAACTGATCTGCAAAAAAATAATTTTCATCAATTTAAACTAAGAAATTAACTATATTTTGCTGGTGGAGTGGGCGATCAAACTTACTTTTTAGGTACGTTTTATTTTTATGGTTTGATAATTACCTATGCCCCAGCTTGAAAAGCTAATGTAATAGGTTCTCTTTTAGGGGGGAAATAAGCTTAATTTTTTACTATTAATGTAGGTAGTTTATCTGTTGTTTGGTGTGATTATAGGTTTAGCTCATCTGCCTTAAACACATTTTTAAACATGAATGGAGGCTAATATTGGTGCAATTTAGCTATATTTTTTAGTCTGTTTGGTTTTTAAAGTGAGTTATTAAAATACATTTTGGCGAGTCGATATTAAAAATAGTAGGACATTAAAAAGGGCACCTAGGTGCCCTTAATGATTAAATTATTAGTTCAACTATTTACCGATACAGAACGAGCTGAAAATTTTGCCAAGCAAATCATCAGAAGTAAATTCACCAGTTATTTCGTTAAGATACTGCTGTGTTAAACGTAGTTCTTCAGCGAGGATTTCACCGGCCACGTGCATTTCTAATTGTGTTTTACCGGTATCTAAGTGATAGGCTGCGTGTTCCAGTGCATCTAAGTGACGACGGCGTGCCATAAAGCCACCTTCTGTGGCACCATCAAAACCAATGCAGGCTTTTAAGTGCTCACGCACTAGTTCTATACCGTCAGCATTTTTAGCGCTTAAACTGATGACCGGATATTGTTGCTCTTGATCCATACCAACCGTATCACCAGATAAATCGGCTTTATTCCTGATCACGGTTACGCCCATACCTTGGGGTAATTTAGCCATAAATTCAGGCCAAATAGCATGTGGATCGGTATCAGTTGTATCGGTACCATCAAGCATAAATAATACCCGATCGGCTTGGTTTATTTCATCCCAGGCACGTTCAATACCTATTTGCTCAACTTTATCTGGGCTTTCTCGTAAGCCTGCGGTGTCGATTATATGCAGTGGCATACCATCTATATGTATATGCTCACGTAATACGTCACGAGTGGTGCCAGCTATTTCAGTTACGATGGCCGCTTCTCGCCCTGCTAATGCATTAAGTAAGCTTGATTTACCTGCATTAGGGCGACCAGCAATTACGACGCGCATACCTTCGCGCATTATGCTGCCTTGTTTGGCTTGATTGGTTACGGCATTAAGCTGCTCAATAATGGCATTTAAATCACCGCCCACTTTTCCGTCTGATAAAAAATCGATTTCTTCATCAGGAAAATCAATAGCGGCTTCTACGTACATCCGCAAGTGAATGACTTTTTCAACTAAGGTTTCTATGTGCTTAGAGAATTGGCCTTGAAGTGACTGTAGGGCGCTTTTAGCCGCTTGCTCACTGGTTGCATTAATTAAGTCGGCGATTGCTTCTGCTTGAGTTAAATCAAGCTTGTCGTTCATAAACGCACGCTCAGAGAATTCACCAGGCTTTGCTAAACGTACCCCGTCTATTTTACTAATTTCTTTAAGTAGCATATCAAGCACAACAGGGCCGCCATGGCCTTGAAGTTCGAGTACGTCTTCACCGGTAAATGAGTGTGGGCCGGCAAAGTAAATCGCAATACCTTGGTCAAGTTGCTGACCTGTAAGGGTGTTAAATGGCACATAGTCGGCATAGCGAACTTTAGGGACTTTGCCAATTATTTTTTCAGCAACCTGTTTGGCTAGGGTTCCTGAAACGCGAATAATACCAACACCGCCTCGACCTGGGGCAGTGGCTTGTGCTGCAATTGTATCGTGATTGATCATGCGGTTTATTTGCCAACTTAAATAACGTAATGGCGGTATTGTAACCTATCAAATAGGCACTCGCGAATGCTGTTATAAAAAATAGGCAATAAAAAAGGCGACCTAAGTCGCCTTTATATAAGTAGGGAGTTTAATCGCCCCTTACTTTAATTCCTTTCTTTTCCATGCCACGGTAGATGATCAACATCTGGACAATAGAAATAAGGTTAGACACTAACCAGTAAAGTACTAAACCAGATGGGAACCATAAGAAGAATACAGAGAAGATAACCGGCATAAAGGTCATCATTTTTTGCTGCATTGGGTCGGTAACCGTCATAGGTTGTAGTTTTTGCGTTATAAACATACTCGCACCAAATAAGATTGGTAATACGTAGTATGGGTCTTTCGCAGAAAGGTCAGTTAACCAAAGTACAAATTCAGCGTGACGAAGTTCTGTAGACTCTAAGAATACATAGAACAAGGCTAAGAAGATTGGCATTTGCAGTAAAATAGGGAAACAGCCACCCATAGGGTTCACTTTTTCTTTACGGTACATTTCCATAGTCGCTTGGCCGAATTTTTGACGATCATCGCCATACTTTTCTTTTAGCGCTTTCATCTTAGGCTGTAATGCACGCATTTTAGCCATTGAGGTGTACTGTGCTTTAGTCAGTGGATACATTAATGTTTTAACGATAATAGTGATGGCAATAATTGCTACACCCCAGTTACCTAAAATACTGTGTAACCATTTTAATAGCACAAATAAAGGTTGAGAAATAAACCATAACCAACCGTAATCAACGGTTAAGTCTAAGTCAGTGTGAATCGCTTCAAGTTTATCTGACTCTTTAGGGCCCATGTAATAAGTCGCAGTAAGTACTTGCTCACTACCAGCTTGAACATTTACCGCTTCGTCTTTAACACCAATAATAGCCGCGTTACTTTTAGTGATTAAACTATAAAGTGTATTTGCTTGATCTTGCATTGGTACCCAAGCACTTACAAAGTAATGCTGTATAAAGGCAACATAACCACCTTGGGTGTTTATGTTTAGGTTTTTATCGGCCATATCTGAAAAACTATACTTTTCGTATGGTTCTTCATCAGTACCGTATGCAGCCCCTAAATAGTTTTGATCAACCATGCTGCCTTTTTCTTGTACGGTACGCTTTATTTGTGTGTAAAGCTGAACTTGTACTGGCGAGCTAGTGGTGTTGTTAACTTTATATTCTAAGCCAACATCATATTGACCCTTTTTGAATACATAGGTTTTAGTGAAACTTACACCGTTACTATCAGTAAACTGAAGAGGAACACGAAGTTCATCACCCGTTAAAGTATAAGAAGTTTGTTCTGATTGGTAAGTAGGACGACCATTTGCTGATGCATCTGGGCCATTTAAACCAATTAAACCACTTTGTGAAAAGTATTGTTTACCATCAAACTCACCCAGTAGCATGTAAGGAACATCACTGCCTTTGGTTTCTTTATAATCAATTAAGTCTGTTTCAACAATGTCACCACCTTTGGTGTCAATTTTTACTTTAAACACGTCTGTTGTAATATTTATAACAGCGCGTTTAGCTAAAGTTGTTGAAGCAGGTAAACCTGAGTCTGATGAAGCTGGAACATAATCATCTGATTCTGGTGAATTTGCTTTTAGTGTTTGTGTAGTGGCACTAGGATCGGCTTTTGGTGTGTTGTAGTCATTATTCCACTCTTGAAATAATAAAAACGACACTAGCATTAGGCCGATGAATAAAAACGTGCGTTGCGATTCCATAACAGCTCTTATTTCTCGTGTTGGTGGTTAATACGGGTTAATTTTTCAGGAACGGGGTCGTCTCCGCCTGAATGTAAAGGATGGCATTTTAATATGCGTTTAACAGCTAACCAACTCCCTTTTACCGATCCATGCAAATTAATTGCTTGAATAGCGTAACTAGAGCATGTTGGATTAAAACGACAATGCGGACCTAATAGCGGGCTAATCCACTTTTGATAACCGCGGATAAATAAAACTAAACAACGTGTTGGTAAAGCAGCAAGTGGTTTAAGTAACCTCATGTTGTACATGCCCCTACGTTATGTTTAGTGAATAGATACCATGTATTTAAAGACTCACTATGAGATTTTAAACGCATGATTAAAAGGTGAGCTAAAGATACCTTAATTAACCCTGTAATTCTATTGCTATTGGGTTTGTTTAGTCGATTTAGCTGATTTGTTTGGGCGTTTTTTAAATGGTGGCGGTTTAGGGGCACCAGGTTTGCAGCGTTCATTAATCTTACGCCACAGCTTTGTAAGTTGTTTGGTTAATTCTTCATTAGACTGTTCATCAATGCCACTTTTAACCATCAACACAATATCAATATTATCGAGCGTGTGTTGGTTTAAACGAAAACTTTCGCGAGCAAGACGTTTAATACGGTTTCGTTGACATGCCTTTTTTACACGTTTTTTAGCAACAGTAAGGCCTAACCTAGGTTTAGACTGGTCACTTGGTTTTGCTAATAAGGTAAAGAAAGGAGTTGCAGCCCGAGCGGGTTCGTTAAATATGCGAGAGTAATGCGAGGGAGTTAACAGACGTAACTCCCTGCCAAAGCTAAAGTCTTCCACTTATAAATTAAGCAGAAAGAACTTTGCGGCCTTTAGCACGGCGACGAGCTAATACTTTACGGCCATTTACAGTTGCCATACGAGCACGGAAACCGTGTGTACGTTTGCGTTTTAAAACGCTAGGTTGAAAAGTTCTTTTCATAACAATCTCATCCGATCGGTTAAAGTTAAAACATCCTATGCAGGTCGCGATCCTGGCACAGGTGCCATTGCGAGCGCGAGATATTATAGATGAAGTGACGAAAAGTCAATCATAATAGAGTGCGTAAAGCATGTTTATTTATGATCAATTTTCATGATCCGATAGGATCATCATAAATAAGAAGTTTTCCACAGCCCCTGTATAAAAAGTGAATAAAAGCATGGGAAAAGTAAATTAGATCGTAAATTGTGGTCGCGATCTGCTGCCAGTTTTGTTATGATCTCTAATCAAGCTTTAAAATAAAAAGCTATTTAAATCAGTCTGTTATTATATTTATACATCGATATCAACAATTTTACAAAAATCAATCTTTTACTTGTGGATAAAGTGCATTCATAATAGTCGGTCTTGGGCTGCTTATTGAGCCATTTAAACGCAATACAGGTGTGATTTTTGAATCATTATTGATGTGCGGGAATAAAAATTATATCTCTGGGAGTTTTACTGTGTATCTGTCGGTTTGGCAAAGTTGTTTATATGTATTGCAAGATGAATTGCCTTCGCAGCAATTCAGTATGTGGGTCAGACCACTTCAAGCAGAAAGTACCGAAGATACCTTGACGATTTATGCGCCTAATCGTTTCGTACTTGATTGGGTGAGAGAGAAGTACTTAAATAGAATAAATGAATTATTGGTAGAAATTTGTGGTGTAGAAGCACCCGAGTTACGCTTTGATGTAGGTAGCAAGCCGCTATTAAATGCACAAGCTGCACCAGTGGTTGAAACACAATCAGCGCCAAGCACGCAATCAACGGCAAAACAACCACCTCGAGAACAAAAACCGGTTGTAGAGCCAGCTCCTAAATCTGGTTATAAATCAAACATTAAAGAAAACTATACCTTTGATAGTTTTGTTGAGGGTAAATCTAACCAATTAGCAAAAGCGGCTGCCACTCAGGTAGCAGACAACCCTGGCTCTGCATTTAACCCTGTATTTATTTACGGTGGTACGGGCTTAGGTAAAACGCATTTATTACATGCGGTAGGCAACGGTATTATGGCTAATAAGCCAGATGCTAAAATTGTTTACATGCATTCAGAACGTTTCGTTCAAGACATGGTTAAAGCACTGCAAAATAATGCGATTGAAGAATTTAAGCGTTATTACCGTAGTGTTGATGCATTAATGATTGATGACATTCAATTCTTTGCTAATAAAGAACGTTCTCAAGAAGAATTCTTTCATACCTTTAATGCATTATTAGAAGGTAACCAACAAATTATTTTAACCTCTGACCGTTACCCTAAAGAGATTGAAGGGGTTGAAGATCGCCTTAAATCTCGCTTTGGTTGGGGATTAACCATCGCGATTGAGCCGCCAGAGCTTGAAACACGCGTTGCTATTTTGATGAAAAAAGCCCAGCAAAGTAAAATTAATTTACCGCATGAAGTAGCATTTTTTATTGCTAAAAAATTACGCTCAAACGTACGTGAGCTTGAAGGTGCATTAAACCGTGTAATTGCTAACGCAAACTTTACCGGTCGCCCAATTTCTATCGACTTCGTAAAAGAAGCACTGCGTGATTTATTAGCGCTGCAAGACAAACTAGTCACCATAGATAACATTCAACGTACGGTTGCAGAATACTATAGAATACGTGTATCTGATTTACTGTCTAAGCGCCGTAGCCGCTCTATAGCAAGGCCTCGCCAAGTAGCCATGGCATTATCTAAAGAACTCACTAATCACAGCTTACCTGAGATTGGGGATGCTTTTGGTGGGCGTGACCATACAACAGTACTGCACGCGTGTCGCAAAGTTAAATCATTACGTGACGAGAGCCACGAGATTAAAGAAGATTACCAAAACTTAATAAGAACATTGTCATCTTAGGGCTGACTTTATTATGCAAATAACAATATCAAGAGAACAATTTTTAAAACCATTGGTACAAGTATCGGGTGCCATTGAGCGCAAGCATACGTTACCTATTTTATCTAACGTATTGCTCGTGGTAGAAAATGGCCAGCTTTCAATGACAGGAACAGACCTTGAAATTGAGTTAGTGGCGAGTGTATTTGTGGGTGACGATGTTGCCGATACTAAACTCACATTACCGGCTAAAAAATTACTCGATATTTGTAAAAGTTTACCGGATGGTTCTGATCTTACTTTAAGCTTGCAAGACCATCAGTTACTTTTAACCAGTGGGAAAAGTCGTTTTTCATTGACCACTTTAGCTGCTGAAGATTTTCCTAATTTAGAGCAGTGGGATGGTGAAGTTGAGTTTCAACTAACGCGTTTAGAATTACGTAAATTACTTGAAAGCACACACTTCTCAATGGCAAACCAAGATGTGCGTTATTACTTAAACGGCATGTCGTTTGAAGTTGATAACAGCGATATAAAAACAGTTGCCACTGATGGGCATCGTTTAGCTATTGCACAAAAACAACTAGGTCAGTCGTTAAATACACAGCGCCAATTAATTATACCGCGCAAAGGCGTACAAGAAATTATGCGTCTAATGGTTGCTGATCAAGAGCTGGTAACTATTCAGTTTGGTGCCAACCACATTCGTATTATTGATATTGAATTTACCTTTACGAGTAAATTAGTTGATGGTCGATTCCCTGATTACCGTCGTGTTTTACCGCGCGGTGGCGATAAGGTAATTACCGCGAATCGTGAATGGCTTCGTAATGCTTTTCAGCGTGTGTCGATTTTATCGAACGAAAAGTTTCGTGGTGTACGCTTAAATTTATCAAACGGTTTATTAAAAATTACAGCCAACAACCCAGAGCAAGAGCAAGCTGAAGAAGTGGTTGAAGTAATGTACGAGGGTGATGACCTAGAAATAGGCTTTAATGTCTCTTATGTATTAGATGTATTAAATACATTAAAAACCGAAGATGTATTATTTACCCTTGCCGATTCAAACAGTAGTGCACTTATAGAAGGTGCCGGCGATGAAGAAGCTATGTACGTTGTTATGCCAATGCGTTTATAAGATCATAAATACATAATGAGCTTAAGTCATTTGAGCCTCAAATATTTTCGTAATATTGAGGCACTGACGCTAGAACCAGTTAACGGCGTTAATATAATTTATGGTGAAAACGGCAGCGGAAAAACCAGCCTTTTAGAGGCTATTTATTACCTTTCTCACGGCAAATCTTTCCGAACCTCTAAACATAAAAGCATCATAGCCCATCAACAAGATCAATTTGTTATTCATGGCCGCAAAGCGTTACACGATTTATCTATTCCAATAGGGATAAGTAAAACTCAAGCGGGTGAAACTAATTTAAAAATACAGGGTAAGGCGAGTCGAAAAGTATCTGAACTTGCTCAACTTATGCCAGTTCAAGTTATTACACCAGAAAGCTATTCATTATTTTTTGGTGGCCCTAAAGAGCGCAGAAAGTTTTTAGACTTAGGTTTGTTCCACGTGGAACATGAGTTTTTTTTCTTATGGCAATCGTTTAATAAAGTGCTAAAACAGCGCAATGCATTGTTGAAATCTAAGCCTAAGAATTATTTTGACCAAATCAAGTTTTGGGACAAAGAATTTGTTAGACTGGCTGAACAAATAAATAAATTAAGAATCGCGTATATAACTAGGTTTAAGCAGCAGTTTTTTGATAAAATGTGTGCAGAATTAACGCTAATACGTGATCTAGAAATTAGCTTTAATGCAGGCTGGAAGGAGACCGAATCTCTTTCTGATGCGTTAGAGCAAAGCTTTGAGCGAGATGCTCGCCAAGGCTTTACTAGTAAAGGCCCTCATAAGGCTGATTTTAGTTTTAGTGTCGCTGGCAGCAGTGTTGAGAATGTATTCTCACGCGGGCAGTTAAAGCTATTGTTGTATGCGTTAAAAGTAACGCAAAATAGTTTGATTGAGTCAGAGACAGATAAGCAATCTATATTGCTAATAGATGATTTACCTTCAGAGCTAAGCGAAGATACAAAAGAGAAAGTGGGTCAGTTATTGACTCATTGCAGTTCTCAAATATTTATTTCTTCAATTTTATCTGAAAGTATTTCTGCTGTGGTGGAACCCATGAAACGAGAACTAAAAATGTTCCACGTGAAACATGGCAACCTAATAACAAGATAAGTGGGATTAACCATGTCTGAGAATTATGATTCGTCGAGTATTAAAGTACTTAAAGGATTAGATGCAGTAAGAAAGCGTCCTGGTATGTATATAGGGGACACCGATGATGGTACGGGCTTACACCATATGGTGTTTGAGGTCGTTGATAACTCTATCGATGAGGCCTTAGCCGGTCACTGTGATGATATATTTGTCACAATTCACTTAGACGGTTCGGTATCTGTAAGAGATAACGGCCGTGGTATTCCTACTTCTATACATGAAGAAGAAGGTGTATCTGCAGCTGAAGTTATTATGACGGTATTACACGCTGGTGGTAAGTTTGATGATAACTCTTATAAAGTATCAGGTGGCTTACACGGTGTTGGTGTATCGGTAGTAAATGCATTATCAGAAAAGTTAAAACTAACTATTCGTCGTGAAGGTAAACTTTACGAGCAGTTTTACACTATGGGTGTTCCAGATGCACCACTTGCAGCTATTGGTGATTCTGAAACAACCGGTACTGAGTTACGTTTTTGGCCAAGTGCAGAAACGTTTACTAACCTAGATTTCCATTACGATATTTTAGCTAAGCGTTTACGCGAGTTATCGTTTTTGAACTCAGGTGTGAGCATCATTTTAAATGATGAGCGCGAAGAAAATAAGAGTGACCATTTTAAATACGAAGGTGGTATTAGAGCGTTCGTTGAATACTTAAACCGTAATAAAACGCCTGTACACAAAGGGGTATTCCACTTTACTCACGAACGTGAAGAAGACGGTATTAGTGTAGAAGTATCAATGCAGTGGAATGATGCGTTCCAAGAAAACATTTACTGTTTTACTAATAACATTCCACAACGTGATGGTGGTACTCACTTAGCTGGTTTTAGATCTGCGCTAACACGTACGCTGAATAACTACATGGAAAAAGAAGGCTTTAACAAAAAAGCTAAAACAACCAGTAACGCAACGGGCGATGATGCTCGTGAAGGCTTAACGGCTGTTGTTAGTGTTAAAGTGCCTGATCCTAAGTTCTCATCACAGACAAAAGACAAGCTAGTATCTAGTGAAGTTAAGTCTGCCGTTGAGCAAGCCATGGCTGAAAAATTCACTGAGTTTTTATTAGAAAACCCAATGGATGCTAAAATTGTTGTTGGCAAAATTATTGATGCAGCACGCGCGCGTGAAGCAGCTCGTAAAGCACGTGAAATGACCCGCCGTAAAGGTGCTATGGATTTAGCTGGTTTACCGGGTAAACTAGCGGATTGCCAAGAAAAAGATCCAGCCCAATCTGAACTATATATAGTGGAGGGTGACTCAGCTGGCGGTTCAGCCAAGCAGGGTCGTAACCGTAAGAATCAAGCGATTCTTCCGCTTAAAGGTAAAATCTTAAACGTAGAAAAAGCACGTTTTGATAAAATGCTTTCTTCACAAGAAGTGGCAACGCTAATTACTGCACTAGGTTGTGGTATTGGCCGTGACGAATATAACCCTGAAAAATTACGTTATCATCGCATCATTATCATGACCGATGCCGACGTGGATGGTTCTCACATTCGTACCTTGCTACTAACGTTCTTCTATCGTCAAATGCCGGAAATTGTTGAACGTGGGTACATTTATATTGCTCAGCCTCCACTTTATAAAGTGAAAAAAGGCAAGCAAGAGCGTTATATTAAAGATGATCCAGCATTAGTTGATTACCTTACATCTTTAGCGCTAAGCAATGCAGCACTGTACACTAGTGATAGTGCTGAAGCGGTTGATGGTGAAGCATTAGAGTCAATTGTTCACGATTATCAAAACACGGTTAAAGTTATCGAGCGCTTAAAGCGTAAGTATCCGAACACAGTTATGAACCGTTTGATTTACCAAAGTGAGCTGAAAAAAGAAGACCTTTCAGACGAAGCTAAGGTAATTGCTTGGACTAAAGAGCTGGTTGATGACTTAATTGAACGTGATGAAGATGCAACTATTTTCCATGCCGGAACTGAGCACGATACAGAGCGTAACTTGTATTATCCAGTTGTGAATATTCGTCAGCATGGTGTGGATAAAGCACACGTACTTCATTATGACTTTATTACATCAAGAGACTACCAACGCATTGCTGTAACAGGTAAAAACATTGCTAATATCATCACAGAGGGTGCATATATCCAACGTGGTGAGAAAACAAAACCTGTTGATAACTTTGTGGATGCATTGGAATGGTTGATCGCAGAGTCTAAGCGCGGGATCTACATTCAACGCTATAAAGGACTGGGTGAAATGAATCCAAATCAGCTTTGGGAAACCACCATGGATCCAAGCGCACGCCGTATGTTGCAAGTAACAATTGAAGATGCTGTTGCAGCGGATCAATTATTTGCCACTTTAATGGGCGATCAAGTTGAGCCGCGTCGTGAGTTTATTGAAACGAACGCACTGCGTGTGGTTAACTTAGACGTATAAAACATTATCGTAATCACAAAAAAGGAGCCCTAGGCTCCTTTTTTATTTTTTCAAACGCACAAACTGCTTAAAACCTGAGTGTGCACAAGGTATACTGAGGGTAATTTTCACGCTACTTCTCAGATAGTAAAAAGCCAAATATGCAAAAATATGACGTTAAAACCTTTCAAGGTTTGATCCTGGCTTTACAGGATTATTGGGCACAGCAAGGCTGTGTCATTATTCAACCACTTGACATGGAAGTGGGCGCAGGGACATTTCACCCGCAAACATTTTTAAAATCAATTGGCCCAGAGCCGATGTCGAGCGCATACGTTCAACCGTGTCGTCGTCCTACCGATGGCCGTTACGGTGAGAACCCAAACCGCTTACAACATTACTACCAATTCCAAGTTGTGCTAAAACCATCTCCAGACAATATTCAAGAGCTTTACTTAGGTTCTTTAGCTGCTGTAGGTATTGATACCCTAACTGACGAAGTTCGCTTTGTAGAAGATAACTGGGAATCACCTACATTAGGTGCGTGGGGCCTAGGTTGGGAAATTTGGTTAAATGGCATGGAGGTAACGCAGTTTACCTACTTCCAGCAAGTGGGCGGTTTAGAATGCTCACCGGTAACGGGCGAGATTACTTACGGCCTAGAGCGTTTAGCAATGTACATTCAAGGCGTAGATAGCATTTACGACCTAGTATGGGCTGACGGTCCATTTGGGCGCGTAACTTACGGTGATGTGTTCCATCAAAATGAAGTTGAGCAATCAACCTATAACTTTGAACATGCAAACGTAGCCGACTTATTTGAACAGTTTGATAAATGTGAAGCTGAGAGCCAAAAGCTAATTGAAGCAAGCCTACCATTACCAGCCTACGAGCAAGTAATGAAAGCATCGCACGCATTTAACTTATTAGACGCACGTCATGCTATTTCAGTAACTGAGCGTCAACGTTATATTTTACGCGTTCGTGCGTTATCAAAAGCGTGTGCACAAAGTTATTACGATGCACGTGAAGCACTTGGTTTCCCGCTGTGTAAGGATAAGTAAGCATGTCAGCAGAAAATTTATTAGTAGAAATTGGCACCGAAGAGTTGCCACCAAAAGCACTTCGTAAATTAGCCGAAGCCTTTGCTGCAAACTTAACAGCAGAATTAGAAAGTCTAGAACTAGGTCACCAAGGTGTGAACTGGTATGCATCGCCACGTCGTTTAGGTTTACAAGTAAAAGCACTTGAAGCTAAACAACAAGACAAAGAAGTTGAAAAACGTGGCCCTGCAACTAAAGCCGCTTTTGATGCTGAGGGTAACCCAACTAAAGCAGCCATGGGTTGGGCTCGTGGTTGCGGTATTGAAGTAAAAGATGCGCAAACACTAGAAACAGATAAGGGCGCATGGTTATTGCACATTGCTAAAGTAGCAGGGCAAGAAACCAAAACGTTAATGACCGACGCTATAAGCAAAGCGCTCGCTAAACTACCTATCCCTAAACCAATGCGTTGGGGTGCGAATAAAACACAATTTATTCGTCCTGTGCATACGGCAACTATTTTATTCGGTAGTGAACTGGTTGAGGGTGAAATTCTTGGTAAGCAAGTGAGTAATCAACTGCAAGGCCATCGTTTTCATCACCCTGAAAAAATTAGCATTGATCATGCTGATGATGTGTTTGATGTACTTAAATCAGCTTACGTTGTTGCTGACTACGAACAGCGTAAAGCACAGATTCGCGCGCAAATAGAAGATGCAGCCAAAGCAGTTAATGCCGTTGTTGCTATGGATGAAGACTTACTTGAAGAAGTTACTTCATTGGTAGAATGGCCAGTAACGCTAACAGCCACATTTGAAGAAGCATTTTTAGATGTACCTGCTGAAGCGCTTATTTACACCATGAAAGACGATCAGAAATATTTTCCGTTATTAGATCAAGACGGCAAACTTTTAAATAAGTTTTTGTTTGTCTCTAACATCGAAAGTAAAGATCCTAGTGTAGTTATTTCTGGTAACGAAAAAGTAGTGCGCCCGCGTTTAGCCGATGCGCAGTTCTTCTTTGAAACAGATAAAAAGAAAACATTAGAAAGCCGTTTAGAATCTCTTGATAGTGTATTGTTCCAAAAACAACTTGGTACGCTTAAAGATAAGTCACAGCGTATTAGTGAACTGGCAGGTTACATTGCAGAGCAACTTGGTGCCGACAAAGCACTGGCAGCTCGCGCTGGCTTATTAAGTAAAACAGACTTAATGACCGAAATGGTAATGGAATTTACCGACGTACAAGGTGTAATGGGAATGCATTATGCGCGTCACGATGGTGAAGCAGAAGAAGTCGCAGTGGCACAAAACGAGCAATACATGCCACGTTTTGCCGGTGACAACTTACCAACTAATTTGATCAGCTGTGCAGTCGCCATTGCCGATAAGTTTGATACGCTGGTGGGTATTTTTGGTATAGGCCAAGCACCAAAAGGTGATAAAGACCCATTTGCACTTCGTCGTGCTGCTATTGGTGCATTACGTATCATGGTAGAAAAACAGCTACCGCTTGATATTTTAGACCTGGTTGCTAAATCACAAACTCTGTTTGGTGAAAAGCTGACTAACCTAAATGTATCAACAGATGTGTTTGACTTTATGCTAGGGCGTTTCCGTGCTTGGTATCAAGACGAAGGTATTGAAGTAGATGTGATTCAAGCCGTACTGGCGCGTCGTCCAACGAAGCCTGTTGATTTTGATCGCCGAGTTAAAGCCGTAAGTCATTTCCGTACATTAGACGCCGCAGAATCGCTTGCAGCGGCTAATAAGCGTGTAAGTAATATTCTGGCTAAAAATAACATTACAACGCAAGGTGATGTTGATCAGAGCTTACTCAGTGATGATGCTGAAAAAGTATTGGCTTCGCAAGTTGCAAAATTTGCCACTGATTTAGCACCACTGTACAGCGATGGAAACTACCAAGAGGCATTGAGCCAATTAGCAGGCATTCGTGAGAGTGTTGATAACTTTTTTGACAATGTCATGGTAATGGCTGACGATGAAGCTGTTAAGCAAAACCGTCTTGCGCTTTTAAGCCAGCTTAGCGGGTTATTTTTAGAAATTGCAGATATTTCTGTATTACAAAAATAACAGCTTATAGCTATTTAAAAAGCCAGCATTATGCTGGCTTTTTAGTATTCACTGTATGCAAAGGATACAAATGATGATCTCTATAAAACGAATTTTAACGCTAGCAATGGCTGGTTTACTTACGGCCTGTACCAGCCAAATTTCGATTAACGATGTGTTGCCGCAGCAAGAATTGGATCGCAGTATTTATTTAAGAGGGGATTTCACATTATGGGATGCAGAACCTCAATACCAATTTAAACAAGTCGGCCCTGCGCTTTACCAAGCCCAAGTTAAATTTTCGACCCCAGGTAAAGTGTACGAGTTTAAAATAGCCGATGCAGATTTTAGTGAAGGTTTTAACTGTGGCTACAGCGATTCACAGCCATCAGGACAAAGCCTAACACTTGGCCAATCAACGCGCGCCGATTGCAACACTATTTACAACTACTTTAGTTACACACCCGCAATCAAAGGGTCGTACATAGTCAGCATTGATTTTAGTGACTACGATAAGCCGCAAGTAACGATAACTAAGAAGTAAGAGCAGTAAGCTATAAGCAGTCAGTCGTCAGCTTAAATATAAAATAAAAAACCGTGTTTGATTTAACAAACACGGTTTTTTAATTTTTAGCTGATAGCTGATTACAACCCTTTCTTCACCACATACCTATACGGTGCTTCTTCAACTTCTTTAGCCACTAGCGTGTGATCCATAAAGGTACAAAAGCTGGGAATATCGCGGGTGGTTGAAGGGTCGTCGGCAATAATAAGCAGTGTTTCACCATCGCTCATTTTACGAATCGCAGCGCGTACCATCATCACCGGCTCTGGGCAACGAAGGCCGATGGCATCTAATTGGTGATCGGGGTTATCAAAGCTCATAAAAATTACCTGTAAAAATAGTCGCGGCTTGGTTAGGTCGGGTAGTTTAGCGTAAATAAAGCTGTTGGTTAACTATTTTACGTATAACAAAACAGCTCAACTTATTAATAGATAATCTGAAATAAGTTTAATGCACCCGATCACATTATTCATTTTAAACCTGCAAAAGCTGGTGGCATAAAAAAGGCGAACTAACTTGCGCTAGTTCGCCTTTTAATCACCAAGATAGTTTTACATGTTAAAAACTAATTAGTCTTGAACACGTTCAAATACAGTGGCAATGCCTTGGCCTAAACCAATACACATAGTTGCTAAACCGTATTTTGCGTTTTTGTCTTCCATTAAGTGAATAAGCGAGGTGCTAATACGTGAACCCGAACAACCCAGAGGGTGACCAAGTGCGATAGCGCCGCCGTTTAAATTCACTTTTTCGTCAACCACGTCTGCTAAACCTAGGTCTTTAAGTACAGGCAGTGATTGTGCTGCGAATGCTTCGTTAAGCTCAGCTACGTCAATGTCATCAATGGTAATACCGGCTTGTGCTAATGCTTTTTTACTTGCAGGTACTGGGCCGTAACCCATGATTGATGGATCGCAACCGGCAACAGCCATAGCGCGAATGCGTGCACGAATTGGTAAGCCCAGTTCTTTTGCTTTTTCTTCGCTCATTACTAACATAGCTGATGCGCCGTCAGAAAGTGCAGAAGATGTACCCGCAGTAACAGAACCCGTAGCAGGGTTAAATACTGGACGTAGCTGCGATAAACCTTCAACTGTTGTTTCTGGACGAATTACTTCATCATCTTCAACAAGAATAAGTGAACCGTCAGCATCGTGACCTTCCATTGCTAAAATTTCGCGGCGGAAACGGCCTTCAACTGTTGCAGCATGTGCGCGTTGATGAGAGCGGTAAGCAAATTCATCTTGTTGCTCACGGCTAATACCGTGAATAGTAGCAAGGTACTCAGCGGTTAAACCCATAGAGCCAGATGCTTGTGCAATTGATGTAGCTAAGCCTGGGTGAAAGTCGTTACCGTGAGTCATAGGTACGTGACCCATGTGCTCAACGCCACCAATTAGGTATGTGTCGCCAGCGCCAGTCATAATTGCGCGAGCAGCGTCATGCAATGCTTGCATTGATGAGCCACATAAACGGTTAACTGTGGTTGCTGGCACTGAATGTGGAATGCCTGCAAGTAGAGATGCGTTACGTGCAACGTTAAAGCCTTGCTCTAATGTTTGCTGTACACAGCCCCAATAAATATCGTCAATTGACGCAGGGTCAACTGCCGGATTACGTTCTAATAAGCCTTTCATTAAATGAGCGCTTAAGTCTTCCGCACGTTTGTTTTTAAATACGCCGCCTTTTGAGCGACCCATTGGTGTGCGGATACAATCTACAATTACTGGATTATTCATGATATTAACCTTCCACCTTATAGAAAACACGGCCTTCTTCAGCCCACTTGCGAGTTTGCTCTGATACTTGGTAAATCGCACCTAGGTGAGCGTATTTGTCAGCAGTTGCTACAAAGTTAGCTAAACCTGTTTGATCTAAGTAACGGAACGCGCCGCCTCTAAATGGAGGGAAACCAACACCATATACAAGTGCCATATCAGCTTCTTGAGGAGAAGCAACAATGCCTTCTTGTAAACAAAGTAGTACTTCGTTGATCATTGGGATCATACAACGGTCAATGATTTCTTGTTTATCAAATTCTTTTGGTGCGTCTGTGATAGGTGCAAGTAGTTCAATCGCTGTTTGGTCATGAGATTTTTTAAGACGACCGCGACGATCTGTTTCGTACTTATAGAAACCTGCTTTGTTCTTTTGACCAAAACGTTTTTCGTTAGCAAAAACAGTCACTGGGTCTTTATCTGCACGTGCCATACGCTCAGGGAAACCGTCTGCCATTACACCAGTACAATGATAAGCCGTATCAATACCTACAACATCAAGTAGGTAAGCCGGGCCCATTGGCCAGCCAAATACGTTTTCCATTACTTTATCTACTTTTGCAAAGTTAGCGCCTTCAACCACTAATTTGCTAAATCCAGCAAAGTAAGGGAATAAAACACGGTTTACAAAAAAGCCTGGGCAATCGTTAACAACAATCGGTGATTTACCTAGTTTAAGTGCGTAATCAACCACGGCATTAATCGTTTTATCTGAAGTTTTTGCACCACGGATAATTTCTACTAATGGCATTTTTGGTACTGGGTTGAAAAAGTGCATACCACAGAAGTTTTCTGGCTTATCAAGCGCTTCTGCAAGTAGGTCGATACAAATAGTCGATGTATTTGACGTAAGTACCGTGCCTTCTGGCATATTCTTTTCAAGATCAGCAAGTACGGCTTGCTTCACTTTAGGGTTTTCTACTACGGCTTCAACAATAATGTTGGCGTTTTGTAGGTCTGCATCGTTAAGCGTTGGCTTGATTTTGCTAAGCGTTGCTAGCATTTTTTCCATCGGCATGTGGCCGCGCTTCACTTTTGCACCTAATAGTTTAGATGCTTCACCCATACCTAAATCTAGCGCATCCTGTTGGATGTCTTTCATTATGATTGGTGTGCCTTTATAAGCAGATTGGTATGCAATACCGCCACCCATAATACCTGCGCCTAATACTGCCGCTTGTTTAATTTCTACATCGCTGTGTTTAGCAAATTTACGTGCTTTACCTTTAATGTATTGGTCTGCTAAAAAGATACCCGTTTGAGCAGCAGCTTCACTAGTACGTGCTAGTTTTGCAAAGTTGGCATTTTCAATTGCCATTGCTTCGGCGCGTGAGCTGTTTGCTGCTGCTTTAATAGTGCGAACTGCCATAACTGGAGCAGGATAGTGGCCTTTGGTTTTACCCATTACCATACCTTCTGCCATTGCAAAGCTCATGCCTTGCTCAACACGGTTTAATTTAAGCGGTTGTAATTTTACAGCGCGTTTTGCTTGCCAATCTAGCTTGCCAGCAATCGCTAATTCTAGTGTTGCTAAACTTGACTCTTGTAGTTTGTCGGCACTAACTACTGCGTCAAATGCACCTACTTTAAGGGCGTCAGCAGCGCGATTTTCGTTACCTGTGGTGATCCACATCATCGCGTTATCGGCACCAATAATGCGCGGAAGGCGCACTGTACCGCCAAAACCAGGCATTATGCCTAATTTAACTTCTGGTAAGCCCATTTTTGCTGAGTCACTTGCAACACGATAATCGGTAGCGAGTGCCCACTCACAGCCGCCGCCAAGCGCCAAGCCGTTTATAACACTGAGTGTTGGGAATGGTAAGTCTTCAATTGCATCAAAAACGTCAGTTGCATCTTTGATCCACGTTACTAATTCTGCTTCAGGCTTAGTAAAAGTAGGTAAAAATTCGAAGATATCGGCACCAATAATAAAGTGGTCTTTATCACTGGTAAAAATCATGCCTTTAATATCAGTGTTAGCGGCTAATTCTTTTAATGCTGCCGCGCAATCTGAAAGAGTTTGTTGAGATAATGTGTTTACAGAACCTGTAGCACAAAACTTAAACTCGGCGATGTTTTCCTTCACGAAGCTAACTTCAAAGGAATCGCTTTTATATAACATTATTATTCTCCCTAGTTGATGAACTAAGACTGGTACGATGAGTTCATATTCAGACCAGTGTGCTTGCTTTAATTTAAAAATGCAACGAAAAATTTATCTTGGTTACAAACGTCTGGTTAAAATATAGCTGGTTTGGTGCTAAGGTGGGTTTGAAAGTTTTCTTTATTCATTTTATTGCGCTGTCTTGGTGTTTATAGCTTGGGTTTTATCAAAGTAAATAAAATAGAGTTACAGTGCCTGCGCTGTTTTTTTATTTACCCATAGCCACACTCTTGTCAGCCTTGAAGGTAACTATGCCCTAAAGGACATTATGAAAAAATATTTATTAAGCGTAGCGGCAGCGACTCTATTTTTATCTTTTCCCTCTGCCAACGCAAATACCGAACTTGATGCATTTTTAGATGCAGAAAAACAAGCCCGCTATGGTGATTACAATAGCTTTAAAGAAGCGGTAGACTCATTGTCTCACCCACTTAAGCCCTATGTAGAAAAAGCCTATTGGCAGCGCTACCCCAGTTTAAAACACCAAACAGAAATAGAAAACTTCCTCACTATTTATGAACACACTCCATTAGAGTGGCCAGTGCGCAAAGCATGGTTAAATTATTTAAAGCGCAGAAATAAAAAAGCAGCATTTATTAAAAACTACCGTGAAACCTCTGACACTGAGCTTAGTTGTACCCACCTTAGTTATCAGCTTGATCTTGGTGCGCCAAAAAAAGCAATACTCTCGCAGGTAACCGATATTTGGACGGTTGGCGAGTCACAGCCCAGTGAATGTGACGGGCTTTTTAAGCGCTGGCGACAAAATGGTTATTTAACCCCTGATGTTGTGTGGCAGCGTGTTACTTTAGCGGCACAAGGGGGCTCTTATCGTTTATTGCCTTATTTAAAAACCTTATTGCCAGCCAAGGAGCGTTATTTAGCTGATTTATATTCCAAGGTAAGGCGCGATCCTAGTGCTGCTGCAGGCCTTTACCGCTATAAACGTAAAACAGCCAAAGAAGGGGAAATAGCGCTTTATGGTATTAAGCGTTTAATTTGGCGTGATAAAGAGCTGGCATTAAAGGCGTGGCAAAAAATTGAAGGCATGTTTGATTTTGCTGATGATGAAAAGGCGGAGGTATATTATACCTTTGCGCTGTCGTTAGCGTCGAGCGGCCATAGCCAGGCGAGCTTTTATTTAAATAAAGTCCCTAAAGCGCGTCAAGACCGTAAATTAATGCAATGGCAACTAGCCAATATGCTTAAAACTCAAGATTGGGAAGGCATTGCGGCATTTTTTACCGGTAAAGAAAATCTTAGCTTAGGGCAACAGTATTGGCTTGCATATAGTTATGACAAACGCGCAGAGCATGAAAAAGCTAAGGCAATTTGGAGCAAGGTAGCCGCTAACCGTGATTATTACGGTTTTTTAGCCGCTGCTCGCTTAGGGTTACCGGTTGATTTAAATGAGCTACCAGTCAATGTAAATCAAGCCTTAGTGACAAAAGTCAGTAATGCACCAGGCTTTAAGCGTGCCAAGGCGTTGTATGAACTTGAGCGATTTACAGCGGCCCGACGTGAATGGAATTATTTAACCAACACTTCTGAAGATGATGAAAAGCTAGCAGCGTCAGTACTTGCGGCAGAACTTGATTGGTTTGATAGTACAATATTTACCCTAGCAAAAATAAAAGCATGGGATTATGTTGATTTGCGTTTTCCATTTGCGTTTCAAGACATGTTTGAGCGCTACAGTAATCGTAGCAAAATAGATTTAACTTGGAGTATCGCTATTGCGCGTCGAGAAAGCTCATTTGCACCTGATGCCCGTTCTCATGCAAATGCACGCGGGTTAATGCAGTTATTACCAAGCACCGCAAAATATATTAACAAAGGCGATGTATCTAGCCGTCGCTTGTATCAGCCAAAAACCAATATTCGACTTGGTACCCGTTATTTACAGTATTTAAAAAAGAAAAATCACGGTAATGAGGTATTGGCAACAGCATCCTATAACGCCGGGTATCACCGAATTAAGCGTTGGCTACCAGAGGAAGCGATGCCCGCAGAGCTATGGGTTGAGCTTATTCCATATAGAGAAACTCGAGACTACGTAAAAAACGTATTTGCGTATCGGCAGGTTTATCACACTCGCCTTGGCCGAGAGGGGAATTTACTCGCGCCACTATTAGAGATGACAATGGGCGGGTAGTAAAAATAAATCTACAACAGCAGAGGGATATTTACACGGTAACTATCCCTCTTTTTTGAGCGCTTTGTTTATAAGTGGTAGACTCAGAGCAAGTTAAATTTAACAGATGGGTTTATTATGGAAAAATTAGCCGTATTATACGCCGAACATATTGCAACATTGCAGCAGCGTACACGTACTATTTGTGAGCAAGAAGGGTTAGAAGGATTAGTCATTCATTCAGGCCAAGCTAAGCGCCAATTTTTAGATGATATGTATTACCCGTTTAAAGTTAACCCCCATTTTAAAGCGTGGTTACCGGTTATTGATAATCCGCATTGCTGGATTGTGATAAATGGTAGTGATAAGCCAAAGCTTATTTTTTATCGTCCAATTGATTTTTGGCACAAAGTACCTGATGAACCAAGAGATTTTTGGGCAGAGTACTTCGATATTGAATTGCTACTAAAGCCTGATCAGGTTGAAAAACTACTTCCCTACGATAAAGCTAAATTTGCCTACATTGGTGAATACCTAGAAGTAGCCCAAGCACTTGGTTTTAGCATCATGAATCCTGAGCCAGTACTTAACTATATTCATTATCACCGTGCTTATAAAACGCAATATGAACTTGAATGTTTACGTAATGCGAACCGTATTGCAGTAGATGGCCACAAAGCGGCGCGTGATGCGTTTTTTAATGGTGGTAGCGAGTTTGATATTCAGCAGGCATACTTAATGGCAACGCGTCAGAGCGAAAATGAAATGCCATATGGCAACATTGTGGCCCTTAACGAAAACTGCGCTATTTTGCACTACACCCATTTTGAGCCAAAAGCACCGCAAACACATAACTCATTTTTAATTGATGCGGGCGCTAACTTTAATGGTTACGCTGCAGATATTACCCGTACCTACGACTTTAAAAAGCAAGGCGAGTTTGCTGATCTAGTTAAAGCAATGACGGCGCATCAGATTGAGTTAGGCAAAAGCTTAAAACCAGGTGTACTGTATGGCGAGCTACATATTGACTGCCATAACCGCATTGCACAGTTACTAAGTGACTTTGATATTGTTAAGTTACCTGCAGCTGAAATTGTTGAGCGTCAAATTACCTCAACCTTCTTTCCTCATGGCTTAGGGCATCATTTAGGTGCACAGGTACATGATGTAGGTGGCTTTATGCGTGATGAAACCGGTGCACATCAGGCACCACCAGAGGGTCATCCATTTTTACGCTGCACTCGCTTAATTGAGAAAAACCAAGTGTTTACTATTGAACCAGGTTTGTACTTTATCGACTCTTTGTTGGGTGATTTAGCACAAACAGACAACAAGCAGTTTATTAACTGGGAAAAAGTAGAAGCGTTTAAACCATTTGGCGGCATTCGTATTGAAGATAATATTATTGTTCACGAAGACAGCCTAGAAAATATGACGCGTGATTTATTACTCGACTAATATTTAACTAATAACAGTTTATATTATCCACGAAAGGGGCCTGTTGGCCCCATTTTTAATTTAACAGCCAAGTAAGCGCTATGTCAGAATATAAATACCCAGCCGACGATGTTTTTCATCAAGAAGAAATTAAAAAAAGTACCTTTATTGTGCATATAGGCCACACGCCTGATTTAAACTCTGCGAAAGCCTTTATTAAAAAAATTGAAGAAAAATACAGTGATGCACGCCATAATTGTTGGGCGCATGTTGCGGGTAATCCTGGTGGAAGCCATGTTTATGGTTTTTCTGACGATGGAGAGCCAAATGGCACCGCCGGTAAACCTATGCTCAACGTGCTGGTGGGCTCTGGTCTAGGTGAAGTAACTGCTGTGGTAACACGATATTTTGGTGGTATAAAGCTTGGTACCGGTGGATTAGTTCGTGCTTATGGTGGCTCACTTAATAATGCCTTAGCAAAATTACAAACAGTGGTAAAAGTACCCAGCATTGAGCTGGTTGGCTTTAGTGAATACAGTATGCAAGGCGCAATAGAACAGCACTTAAAAACCAACTTTCAGGTACTTAATATTGAAAAGCAGTTTACGGCAAATATTGAGTGGAGTATTACTATTGATAGCCGCCAAGCACAGCAAGCATGCAAAGATATTTTTGATTTAAGTCACGGCGCAGTTGAGTTAACAATCAAAGAGTAATAGTCTTACATCCATCCTATTTAATCACTACAGATTAAATTTTCGAGTCATACAGTAGTTATTTTAATTTACTAATAAAAAAGCGATACGCTCAATGCAATTTCGTACCATCATAAAAATTCTTGGCCAACTGGTCGCGCTATTTAGTATTACAATGGTGCCACCAGCACTCGTGTCTTTAATTTATAAAGATGGCGGAGGGGTACCGTTTGTTTTAGCCTTTATATTTAGCGTTATTATTGGCTTAATGGCTTACTATCCAAATAGGCATGAGCATGGTGATTTAAAAGCACGCGAAGGCTTCTTAATTGTGGTTTTGTTTTGGTTGGTACTAGGGGCGTTTGCGTCATTGCCGCTGATATTTCTACAAGAACCCAACCTCTCTTTGGCCGATGCAGTGTTTGAAGCTTTCTCAGGCTTAACTACCACAGGGGCGACCGTATTAACTGGCATAGAATACTTGCCTAAATCGGTATTATTTTATCGCCAGCAATTACAGTGGTTTGGTGGGATGGGGATCATTGTATTAGCAGTAGCCATACTGCCAATGCTTGGCGTCGGTGGTATGCAGTTGTACCGAGCTGAAATTCCTGGCCCAGTAAAAGACTCCAAAATGACCCCGCGTATTGCCGATACAGCTAAGCACCTTTGGTATATTTACGTATCTATTACTCTTGCGTGTACTTTGGCGTATTGGAGCGCAGGGATGAACTGGTTTGACGCTATATGCCATGCCTTTTCTACAGTTGCTATTGGTGGCTTTTCTACTTATGACGCGTCAATGGGGCACTTTGATAGCCCTGTAATTAACTTTATTTGTGTGTTCTTTTTAATTATAGCCGCTATTAACTTTTCACTACATTATGCCGCTGTAGCGAGTCGTAATATTAGCGTGTACATTCGTGACCCTGAATTTAAAGTATTCTTATGTATTCAGTTAGCGCTGGTGGTAATTTGCTTTACTGTGCTTTCGTCTCATGATGTTTATGCAAATGGTGATGAAACCCTCGATCAGGCGTTGTTTCAAGCGGTGTCTATTAGTAGTACTGCTGGGTTTGCCACAGATAATTTTTCAGCTTGGCCGTTGTTTTTACCTATTTTACTTATTTTTTCGAGCTTTATTGGCGGCTGTGCGGGTTCTACCGGTGGCGGTATGAAAGTTGTTCGCGTGTTTTTGTTGTACTTGCAAGGAATACGAGAGCTTAACCGCCTAGTACATCCTCGAGCTATATATTCAATAAAGCTCGGTCGTAAGGCCTTACCTGACAAAGTAGTTGAAGCGGTATGGGGCTTTTTCTCAGCTTATGCACTAGTCTTTATTATTATAATGTTAGCGTTAATGGGCACAGGGTTAGACAACATTACCGCATTCTCTGCGACAGCAGCCTGCCTTAATAACTTAGGCCCAGGTTTGGGTGACGTAGCCTCTCATTATGGTGCGATTAGTGATGCCGCTAAATGGATACTAACAGTCGCTATGGTATTCGGTCGGTTAGAGATATTTACACTGTTAGTATTATTTACCCCAACATTTTGGCGTGGATAATGTTTTAAATATTAGGAAGGAACTATGCAAAAAACCAATTTGGAAAAGTTAAACCAAATCGTCACAGGTGGCATAGTCGATGTAGAAATACTGACACCAACCAGTAGCCGACGTGTAAAAACGGAGTTTATTGGTTTATTAGAAAACAAATTTATTATTTTAAACTATCCCAGCGCTAAGCGACTCCCCATGGCAAGTGATTACCTGCGTGATGGTGTTATGGTAGTAGTAAGAGCGCTTATAGAGGGCAGTGGCGGGCATGTGATTGCGTTCCGTCAGCAACTTATGTCTGTTGCTTCTCACCCTGCTAAATTGTTGTTTATTCAATACCCTTCACAAGTGCAGTTGTTTGGGCTGCGCTCACAAGCACGCATACCCACGTTGTTTCCTGCTAAGTTAACATTAACCGATGAGCAGCCTCCCTTTGAAGGGGTTATAAAAGACATTTCGCTCACCGGGGTTATGTTTGATATTAAAACAACCCAAGAACTCGATGAGTTAAAAGACATGCGCTGTACGGTTGTATTTGATGGTGATACTAAGCATGAGGGGCAAATATGCAGTGTAAAAAAACATGCTAGCGGTATCTGTTGTGGAATTCGATTATTTGCCAGTGAAGAGCAAATGAAAGCGCTAATGGGGGATCATTTTATTGACCCTAGTGCGCTTGAAGTTGAAATAGTTTAGGGGCATATCAAGTTGAACAAGCTTCTATTATAAGTTCAGTATACTCACGTGATTTCGTCATTTTGCAACAAATAGCCTTGTGCGGCTGTAAATTTTCAACGTCACCTTAAATTTATTTTTTAAACTGTTTAAAAACAGCAGCTTAAATTTGTTTTTTAATTTTAATTTTTTATTTATAAAAAAATAAATCTCAACTCACCTTCCTTTTTGTTTAATTAACTTGCTTTGTTAGTGGTTTTTCACTGATCGTGTGGTGTTTTTATAAAATCCAACCCATTGTTTTTTAAGGTTTTAATTTTATCGCTTTATTCCGTGTTGCTAAAAAGCAACAAAATAATGAGTAAAATAACGCCACCCAAAGCTATTTTAAGTTTAACTTATTGAAAATAAATTGCTTTTTATTTTTGGCATCGAAGTTGTAATAGTCAGGTTGTATTGAACGAAACGTGATTTAAAGTAAAACACTTAATCGCATAAAACATAAACTTTGAAGGAAGATTGATTATGAAAAGCATTAATAAAACTTTAGCACTTATCGCATTGGCTTCTTCATCAGCTGCTTTTGCAGCAAGCGACTTTGACACGCTAGACGTTGACGGCAACGGCGCGATCAGTCAAAGCGAAGCATCAGTTGATGCAAAACTAATGAGCATGTTTTCAGAGCTTGATACAGACCAAAACGGTGAGCTATCAAAAGAAGAGTTCTCTAAAGCATAATCCTAAGCTATTAAACTTTGGGAGCTAAATCTCCCACATTATTTAAACGATTTTAAGGAATACTCATTATGAAAACATTACACAAAACATTCGCACTTATCGCATTGGCTTCTTCATCAGCAGCTTTTGCTGCCAGCGATTTTGATACACTTGATACCGACGGTAACGGTGCTATTAGCCAAAGTGAGGCATCAGTTGATGCAAAGCTAATGAGCATGTTCTCAGAGCTTGATACAGACCAAAACGGTGAGCTATCAAAAGCAGAATTTTCTAAAGCATAAGCTAAGGCTAGGCATATTCTGAGTTGCCAAAGACAACCTAAGTAGGCAAGGGAGCCTATGAAAAAGAATGACAAGGACGGTTATAGCCTGATATTTCCAATAGCACAAAGCATTACATTTTGAAGGATTAAATTATGAAAACATTACACAAAACATTCGCACTTATCGCGCTAGCTTCTTCATCAGCAGCCTTTGCCGCTAGCGACTTTGACACAATTGATACCGACGGTAATGGGGTTATTAGTCAAAGCGAAGCTGCTGTAAATGCTGATTTAACGGCCGCATTTACTGAGCTTGATACTGACGGTAATGGTGAGCTTTCTAAAGCTGAGTTTGCAAACTTTTAATTTTTAACTTTTTTCATTGCACAGGGATCTCAGAAAAGGATTTCCCTCTTTAAGGAGACTTATTATGAAAGCATTAAACACAACACTTGCGATTTTAGTATTAGCGTCATCATCAGCGGCATACGCAGCAGTAGACTTTGCCTCTTTTGATAGCAATGGCGACGGTGTAATTAGTCAGCAGGAAGCTGCGTCTAATAAACAACTCATGAATATTTTTGATGACTTAGATACTGACGGAAATGGTGAACTTTCTAAAGAAGAGTTTGCAAGAGTACAATAAGTATTACCCCATCATACTCCACTAAAGCCGCTTAATAGTCAGCGGCTTTTTTGTGCTTGTTAGAGACTATATTTAAGTTGGAGAGAGAAGCTTCTTGGCTTGCCATAACGATATTGGTTATAGAACCCAATTTGACTGTAATAATGCTTATCAAATAAGTTATCGATATTTAGGCTTACAGATAATTGCTCATTCATTTGATAATTCGCCATTAGGCTGGCAATACCATAACTAGGCTGGTTTACCTCAACAGCACCATAAACAGGGTTGTTAACTTCATCATAGCTATTGCTTTGCCAGCGATAGCCACCACCCACTTTTAGATTGTCTAATGCACCTGAGAGTTGATAGCTAGTAAAAAGTTTAAATTGATCTTTTGGGTTGGTGGTATTTAATACCGTATTATCCGGTTTTTCGCCTTTACTATGGGTATAGCCAAAATAAGCGTTCCAGTTGTCGGTTAATTTTCCGTTGATTTCTAGCTCGTAGCCCTGAGTTAATGTGCCGTCAATGGGCTTGTAGATGGCCTGAAGTGTTTCTGCAATGGTATCTCCCGTGTACTCGCCTACATTATCTTGATAAATTTTAAATCCAGAAAGGGATATGTCTAAACGTTCATCAAGTACAGAAGCTTTTATGCCAAGTTCATAATTCTTACCTTCAATAGGGCTTAAATAATGTCCATTTTTATCAACTCGACTTTGTGGTGTAAAAATATCAGTGTAATTAGCATACAAAGCCCAACTCTGTGTTAGTTCATAAGTTGCTCCAAAATAATTAGTTAGTTCATCACTTATTTTATAATCATGCATGCGACCAAAATTATCTTGATTGGTTTGCCATTGATTTAACCGGCTTCCAACAATTAAAGACAAGGCATCGGTTATATTTAGTTGTGCAGCAACATAAAGTGCATCTTGTTTAGTTGTGCCATAAGAACCGTAAGCCGCTTCTGACTGCCAATTTGGTTTTGCAATGCTATAACTAGAGTCAGTGAAATCGCCGATAATATAGTCACTTTGTTGACTAGCATAATAAGGGGTCGAAAACTGTTGCTCTTGGGTATTATAACCAAATAGCAGTTGGTGACTTTGGCCCAGCCAATTAAACCGACCATTGAGTTCGACCTCATAGGTATCCTGCGTTCTGTTTGCATCAATATAGTTTATAGAACCGGGTTTCATTCCAGTGTTGTTTATAGGATCGGGCTCTCCTTTTACCCAAAACACATCATAATCTAGATCGTTATCACCATAGACATAATTAGCGGTTAGCTGCCAGTTAGCGTTAAAGTAATGCTCTAGGCGAATAAACGCATTAAGTGCATCGGTTCGAGAAGAGGCCCAATCTTGAGCCGTTGAAGCACCTCTGTCATAAGCAGTGCGGGAGCCATCACTATAAAAAATAGGCAAACCACCTGACATTGTTCCTTTAGGAGTTGTCGATTGATTATCAACAGCAAGAGTCAATAAAGTACTGTTAGAAAGATCTGCCTCAATAATGCCATACAATGTTTGACTGGTTTGCGAGAAGCGATCTTGATATGAGTGTCTATCTTGATAAGCAACAACAGCCCGTCCTCTTATACTTTCGCTATTATTTATGCTTCCCGACACATCCACCATCGCACGGTAGTTGTCCCATGAGCCTAATGAAGCAGTAAGATTTATTTGAGTGTTTGCAGTTGGACGTTTACGTATCAAATTAATTGCTGCCGAAGGGTTACCTGCGCCCAGCATTAGCCCCGTTGCTCCTCTAACTATTTCGATACGATCATAAATTGCGGTATCGGTTAGGTTATCTCCATAATTAAAGCGGGTGTCATAGGTGGTTGCTATGCCATCATAAAGTATGCTGGTGACACTAATACCTCGGGCTGAAATAGAAAACTTGCCATTATCTGCTTCTCGAGCATTTATGCCTGTTACACTGGTTATAGCTTCAATTGCGGTGTTTAGTTGTTGGTCTGCCATAAAATCGCTTGTTATCGCTATCGTTGATTGCGGTGTTTGCAAATGTGATAGCTCAAGACCTGTTGCAGAGCTCATGGAATTAACTTTATAGCCGTTCGCTTGCTCTCCAATAACGGTTAACCTTTCGATATCTTTGCTAGTGTGGGCGAGCGTTTGAGTTGAAACTGCTGAAAATAAAAGACCAACCAGAGTGTAATGAGTTACGGGAGAATTTTTCTTTGAGAGTAGGTGTATCATTTGAAATCCATTTTTATTTAAAAACGTGAAATTAACTTTTCACATCAGTAGATGTCGCTGCTTGATAATCGAGCAAGAAGAGACTAATGGATTTTTCTTTATTAGTAAATGCTTTTGATAATGATTTTCATTTAGGTTTAAGTGTTCTCCTTTTTACTTACAAGCACGTTGTGAATAAAAAGGAGGGATTACTTATAAAAAGATTGCGCTAACTTGGAATAACTTTTCAACCACGTTAATGTGCTTTTTATCAATTAAGAACATAATTACATGATCGCCTGATAGAATTATCGTGTCGTCGTGGGCAATTAGTACATCGTCATTACGTACAATTGCACCTATTGTGGTACCTGCTGGCAATTTAATATCTGCAATCGCGCGACCCACTACTTTAGATGTGTTTTCATCACCATGGGCAACTGCCTCTATGGCTTCTGCAGCCCCTTTACGCAGTGAATACACGTTTACAATATCGCCTCGGCGCACGTGCGTAAGTAACGCAGAAATAGTCGCTTGTTGTGGTGAAATAGCAATATCTATTTCGCCGCCTTGTACTAAATCAACGTAAGCACCTCGTTGAATAAGCACCATGGTTTTTTGTGCCCCCATGCGTTTTGCGAGCATGGCCGACATAATATTCACTTCATCATCGTTAGTAACGGCAATAAAAACATCAACTTGTTCAATGTGTTCTTCTGAGAGCAGCTCTTGATCGGACGCATCACCACAAAATACCACGGTGTTGTCGAGCATTTCAGAGAGTTGCTCTGCGCGCTCTTTACTGCGTTCTAATAATTTAACGCTGTGGTTTCTTTCCAGTGAACGGGCTAGGCCTGCACCAATATTACCGCCACCGGCTATCATAATTTTTTTGTACGAGCGCTCCAGTTTTTGTAGCTCGTTCATTACCGCACGAATATGTTTGGTGGCGGCAATAAAAAATACTTCATCGTCGGCTTCTATTACAGTAGTACCCTGCGGTTTTATTGCCTTACCTTGACGGTAAATAGCGGCTACCCGGGTTTCTACATTAGGAATATGTTGCTTAAGTGTAGATAAGGCATAGCCTACCAATAAACCGCCATAGTAGGCTTTTACAGCTACTAAAGAGAGCATGCCGTCGGCAAATTGTAGTACCTGCAATGCACCAGGGTAATCTATCAAGCGGCGAATATATTTAGTTACGAGTGCTTCTGGGGCTATGTAATGATCGACAGGTAAATCATCATTATGAAAGAGTTTTTCGCGGTATTTTAAATATTGCTCAGAGCGAATGCGGGCAATTTTGGTTGGCGTATTAAATATACTGTAAGCAACTTGGCATGCCACCATGTTTACTTCATCTGAGCTGGTTACGGCGATAATCATATCGGCATCTTCAGCTCCTGCGCGACTCAACACGTCAGGGTGGGCGCCGTGGCCTGCAACACCTTGTAAATCGTATTTATCTTGCAGTTCACGCAAGCGGTTACCGTCGATATCAACTACGGTTATTTCGTTTTGTTCACCCACTAAGTTTTCTGCGAGTGTGCCGCCAACTTGCCCAGCACCGAGTATGATTATTTTCATTATGTACCCGTATTATTAATACTAATTACATCAAAATAATAACTACCTCAAAAGCGAGGTAGTTAAATGTGTTGCGTGGCAATACTAGGCTTTTTTAACTAATTTAGCGTAGTAAAAACCGTCACTTTCACCTGGTAACAGCTGTAAGCCTGGTGTGGTTTTTGTGTCTTCGCTGTGCAGAGGAATATGCTCCACATCGTCGTTATTAGCTAAAAACTTAGCAACTTGTTGTTGGTTTTCTTGAGGAAGTACCGAGCAAGTTGCATACACTAATGTGCCGCCTGGTTTTAACAATGGCCAAATGCTATCGAGTATATCGCTTTGTAGGGTCGATAAGTCGTTAATGTCGGATGCGCGACGTAGCCATTTTATATCTGGATGACGACGAATTACGCCCGTTGCAGAGCAGGGTACATCTAACAAAATACGATCAAACTGATCTTCATCCCACCAAGTGTGAGGTTGCGATGCATCACCACATTGTAAGTCGGCGCCCAAACCAATTCGTTCTAAGTTTTGTTTAACACGTTCTAATCGTGTGGCATCGCTATCAAGCGCGAGCACATCTGCATCGGCAAGCTCTAAAATATGGCAGGTTTTACCACCAGGCGCTGCACAGGCATCAAGTATTGCATCACCATTTTGTGGGTCTAGGTAGCGAGCTGCAAGCTGCGCTGCCGCATCTTGTACTGAACAAGCACCGGTATCAAACTCAGGAAGTGAAAACACATCGCGTGGTTTGCTTAGTTTAATGCCATCAATAAAATCAGGGTTTAGAGTGTGTTCAATATCGTTAGCGGTTAGCATTTCGCTATATTCTTGGGTGCTAAACTGCGATTGATTCACTCGCAGCCACATTGGCGCTTGCTGTTGGTTTGCTTCTAGAATGTCTTCCCAGTGATCTGGATAGGCTTCTTTTACTTGCTTTATAAACCAGTTTGGATGGTTGTATAAACATACCGGAATTTGTTTGGCTTTTTCTTCAAGCTCAACTTGCTGACGTTGAAAGCTTCGTAAAATGGCGTTAATAAGCCCTTTTAAGCCAAGAGCGCGCAATTGTTGTAACGCATTAACCGTTTCGCTAATTGCTGCATGCGGCGGTACACGCATGTGTTGTAGTTGGTAAATGCCCACATACAATAAAAACTGGAAAATACGACGTTTGCCTTTAAGCGGTTGCTCGACTAGATGCTGGCAATAATTTTCTAGGCTAGGTAAGTAACGTAATACTCCGTAGCAAATTTGCTGCAGTAAGGCTTTATCTTTAGGTGATAGGCCTTGGCTAGCGAAAGGAAGTTCTTGATTAAGCGATGCGCCTTTATCAACCACGTTATATAAAGTTTCAGCGGCTAGCGCTCTGACATTGCTTACATTACTCATTATTTTCGCCTAATACAGTGCCGGGTGTGACCCAATCGCTACGACCGTTTAAAAAATCATTAATTGCCATTGGCTTTTTGCCTTGTGGTTGTAATTCGCCAATAGATAAAGCGTGTTTACCACAAGCCACAACGATACCGTTTTTATCACTTGCTAAGACAGTGCCAGCTGCGCCTGATTGTTCAACCACATTTGCTTGGTATATTTTTACCGTATTACCACTCATTTGGGTAAAGCATACTGGCCATGGGTTAAAGGCACGAATGTTACGCTCGATTTGCTCGGCATCCATAGACCAATCAATGTTGGCTTCGTCTTTTGAGAGTTTTTTAGCGTAATTGGCATCGCTATCGTTTTGTGGTTCAGGCGTTATTTCCCCGTTGGCTAAACGATTTATGGTATCGATTAATGCATCAGGCCCGAGTTCAGCAAGCTTAGTGTATAAGCTGGCACTGGTTTCAGTATTATCAATAGGGCAGCGGCTAATATGCAGCATATCGCCGGTATCTAGCCCTTCATCCATTTGCATTATCGTTACACCAGTTTGCTGATCGCCTGCCCAAATAGCACGTTGAATAGGTGCGGCACCACGCCAGCGAGGTAAAATAGAACCATGCACATTTAAACACCCTAAACGCGGGGCATCTAAAATGGCTTTAGGTAAAATTAAACCGTAGGCAACCACAATCATAATATCGGCATTGAGGCTATTTAATTCCTCAAGTGCTTCATCTGTTTTGAGAGATTGCGGCTGAAAAACAGGGAGGTCATGTTCTAGTGCAAGCGCTTTTACTTCACTGGCTTTTAGTTTTTTTCCGCGACCCGCTGGACGATCTGGTTGACTGTAAACGCCCACAATTTGGTGTTCACTATTGATGAGTGCTTGCAGATGGCGTGCAGCAAAGTCCGGCGTACCGGCAAATATAATGCGTAATGGTTGTGTCACTGAGTTTCCTAATTATTTACTAAGGTGCTTATTATTGCGCTGCAAACTTCGCTTCTTTTTCAAGCTTTTTACGGATGCGTTGGCGCTTTAATGGAGATAAATAATCAATAAATAATTTACCTTGAAGGTGATCAAGTTCATGCTGAATACAAATCGCTAATAATTCGTCGGCATCAAGAATAAACTCTTTACCTTCTTCGTTGAGTGCAGCCACGGTGACGGTTTCTGCGCGATCAACTTTTGCGTACGAGTGAGGAACTGATAAACAGCCTTCTTCGCTCACGGTAGAGCCATCTTTTTTGATAATTTGTGGATTGATAAGTACTAGCGGTTCATCGCGCTCTTCTGATACATCGATCACCACAATACGTTGATGAATATCAACTTGCGTAGCAGCAAGTCCAATACCATTTTCATCGTACATAGTTTCTAGCATATCTTTGACGATTTCACGTACTTGGTCGTCAACAACAGTTACTTCTTTTGCGATTGTACGTAAACGTTCATCTGGAAATCTTAAAACTTCTAACCTAGCCATAGTTACCTTTTACACTTATGCTTAAATTTAGGGTATCGTATGTTCTTATTTTAGCCATTCACGTTCCCCTTTAACAGGTTTTGATTAATAATAATGAAAAAACACTATGAGGAAGCTCAATGAAATCTCCATTCATTGCAATAATACTTGCATTAGGTGCTGCTTTTCCTGTTCTAGCAGATGTACTAACTATAAAAAAAGACGCTCCTAAACAATACGTTGTAAAAAAAGGTGACACGCTTTGGGATATCTCAGCGATATATTTAAACGAGCCGTGGCTTTGGCCTGAGTTATGGCAAATGAACCCGCAAATAGACAACCCTCATCTTATTTACCCGGGCGATGCGTTAGCATTAATTTACGATGCAGACGGTAATCCGCGTTTAGTGATTAATAAAGCGTATAGAAAGCTATCACCTATGGGGCGTATTACACCTAAAGGGAAAGACGCTATCACCACGTTACCGCTTGAGTTGATTAAACCGTATTTGTCGTTTGAACAAGCGATAAACAGCGATACGATAAAAGAAAAACCCTACATTTTGGGTGCAAACGAAAATACCAAAACCCAAACAATCGATCATATTTTATATGTTAAAGGTAACTTAAAGCGCAATCAGGCTTATGCTATTTACCATGAAGGGGCGCCTTACACCGATCCTAAAACAGGTGAAAAGCTAGCGAGTAGAGCATCTTATGTGGGTATGGCTCGCGCTTTTAGAGCTGGTGATGCGGCTAATGGTGAACCTGCCTCAGTCAGAGTTGAATCAGTTAAGCGCGAAATCAAGCAAGGTGATTTTTTATTACCCGCGATGGAAGGACAGATGCTGCCGGTGTATTTTAATATGCATCGTCCTACCCAGCCGTTGCAGGGTCATGTAATTGCCTCTCCCCGTGAAGTGAGAGAATTTAGCACGATGGATGTGGTGGTGCTAAACTTAGGCTCTGAACAACAAGTTGAAGTAGGTCATGTAATTGATATTGAACGTCAATCACCTAAAGTAATTGATGGCGCTCGAGGTCCGCGTTATACAGAAGACTCAAGTCGTTTAGAAAAACTAGTATCCGCTACTAGCGAGTTGTTTGGCTCAGAGAGCGACGAAGATAGCATTACGTGGAAAATGCCAGCCGAAAAAGTTGGTGAAATGATTATTTTTAAAGTGTATGACAAAGTTAGTTATGCACTCATCACTAAAAATCAGTACCCAATTCGCATTGGAGATTTAGCAGTAATTCATTAAGTAGCGAGTCGGTGTTCTAGGAGGGAACATGGAGCAATCGTGTGGCAAGTTAAATCATTGGCTTGCCTTATACTTATGCAAGGGGTTAGGGATTAAAACGCTCTTAGCCCTGTCTAAACAATACAGCTTAGCATCGCTGTTTTCTTTATCGCATGCTGAGCTAGTTAGCTTAGGTTTAACGGCTCATCAAGCTAGCAATTTACTTAATACTAATTGGCAGCAAGTTGCACATTATGAGCAGTTGATCAGCCAACAAAACATTATTGTTATTAGTATTTTTGATACCACCTACCCAGAACACCTCAAACAAATAGCTAGTGCGCCATTATTACTTTTTTGTAAAGGAAATATCAGCTTGCTGGCTTCGCCGCAAATAGCCATTGTTGGCAGTCGAAACGCAACGACTACGGGGCTTGAAATTGCTGCTGAGTTTGCGCATCAGCTAACGCTTGCTGGCATAACAGTAACCTCTGGTATGGCGCGTGGCATTGACGGCGCTGCCCATAAAGGAGCATTGGCAGGAAATGGTAAAACCATTGCAGTGCTAGGGACAGGCGTTGATATTTACTATCCCAAACGCCATAAGTTACTCACAGAGCAAGTATTAGCAACAGGCTTATTGGTTAGTGAGTTTTTGCCTGGTACGACTGCCAATGCGCACAACTTTCCACGGCGCAATCGTATTATTTCAGGGCTCTCTTTAGGCGTTTTAATTGTTGAAGCCGAAATTAAAAGCGGCTCATTAATTACGGTACGTTACGCGCTTGAACAAAATAAAGAAGTTTTTGCGGTACCCGGTTCAATTAAAAATCCGCTTGCACAAGCTAGCCACTTTTTAATTAAGCAAGGTGCTAAGCTGGTTGAGAACGTCGCAGATATCCTTGATGAGATGAACTTTTCATACCCTTCTGGTCTAAACTATAAAGAGTTAACTGATGCTGTAACCTCAGATTGCGAGGTACTTAATAGTATCGGGTTTGAGGTGACCAGTGTGGACGATATTATGCGTCGAGTGCAGTGGCCAATTGATAAAGTACAAGCGCGATTGCTTGATTTAGAGTTAGACGATCAAATTGAGCGAGTATTAGACGGCTATATTAAATTAAGCGCTGGAGGATAATATGTTTGATATTCTTATGTATTTATTTGAAAACTATGTTCACAGCGAAAGCGATGTTTTTGTTGAGCAAAGTAAGCTTACTGATGAGCTACTGCGCGCTGGGTTTAACAAGCCGGAAATAAACAAAGCTATTGACTGGTTAGATCAACTTGCCGCATTACAATATAGTAATGAGTCGCCTTATTTATTAGCCACTGAGCAGCATGCAGTGCGAATCTTTACCGATAGCGAGTGTCGAGTTCTTGATACTGAATGCCGTGGCTTTTTAATGTTTGTTGAACAAACCGGCGTTATTAATAGCACCACTCGTGAAATGGTGATGGATCGTTTGGCGGCGCTTGATAATTCAGCCATTACTTTAGAAGATTTAAAATGGTTAATTTTGATGGTGTTATTTAATGCCCCTGATTCTCAGCAGGCGTATGAGCAAATGGAAGATCTTATTTTTGATGAGCCTAGCGAAGTGTTACATTAACCATTATTGGGTGTTTTATTATTTTCAGCGTTAACAAACCGACCGCCATAGCTTGTATCTTTAAGGGTTTTGGGTATATTAGGCGAAAATTCACCAACCACTAGGATTTACATGAGTAAAATCGATCATTCACTTTTCTCGGCCAATAAACACGCCCTAGAAAAAGAATATGAGATATGCCCGCAATGTGGTTCAGAACTCGTCATTCGTAATAGTAAGTCGGGGCCTTTTTTAGGCTGCGCTAGTTACCCAAAGTGCGATTTTATTCGCCCGCTTGCCCATCATGATAGCAATGAAATAAAAGTACTTGAGGACAGCGAGTGTCCAGAGTGTAGCAAGCCGCTGGTGGTGAAAAATGGTCGCTACGGTATGTTTATTGGTTGTACGGGTTATCCTGAATGCCACTATATTGCCAGTGACGATGACGACACCCCAAGTGAAGAGCCTGTGGTTGGTTGCCCTAAATGTAAAAAGGGGCATTTAGTTTCACGCAGTAATAAGTTTGGTAAAGTATTCTATTCCTGCGACTGTTACCCAAGCTGTAAATATACGCTTAATCATAAACCTGTAGCTCAAGCGTGCCCAGTATGTGACTGGCCAGTTGTTACTGAGAAAAAAGCCGCGAGTGGCGTTGTGTTACAATGTCCACAAAAAAGCTGTATGCATAAGTTTGCTGCCACTGAATAACGTAAATATCTCTGGAGACAATTTTGTCTGACCTTTCTTCTTTATCTGCTGCAATAACAAGCTTAGAAAACGGCGATGTTATTTTATACCCAACCGAAGCTGTTTATGGTTTAGGTTGCGATCCTGACAATCAACAGGCGGTGGAACGTTTACTTGATATTAAACAACGCCCAGTTGAAAAAGGGCTTATTTTAATTGCTGACAATTACGGGCAATTATTAAAGTACGTGGATGATGCTAAGTTGCCCATGGACAAGCGCGCTGATATTTTTTCAAGTTGGCCTGGTGCTATTACCTGGGTTATGCCTGCAGCTAAAACCACGCCGAAGTGGTTAACAGGGCAATTTGATACTATTGCAGTGAGAGTAACTAACCATCCTACAGTTAAACGTTTATGCCAAGAGTTTGGTAAACCATTGGTATCAACAAGTGCAAATTTAACTGGTCAAGCAACGGTAACAAGTATTGTTGAGGCGCAGCAGCAGTTTGCAGAGCAGGTTAGTTTTTATGTTGATGAACCATTAGGTGGTAATACACAACCAAGCACCATTAAAGATGCCACAACAGGCAATATATTCAGAGGTTAACTATGCAAAGCGAATTATTAAAACAAGTAAAAGCCTACTTTATGGCTTTGCAAGATACCATTTGCCAAGGCTTAGAAGCAGCAGATGGGAAAGCACAATTTGTTGAAGACAGCTGGCAGCGAGAAGAGGGCGGCGGTGGTCGTACTCGCGTTATCACCAATGGTAATGTGATTGAGCAAGGCGGAGTTAATTACTCTCATGTATTTGGTGCCTCTATGCCGGGCTCTGCGACTGCACATAGACCTGAACTTGCAGGACGTAGTTTTCATGCGTGTGGTGTATCGTTAGTGATTCATCCTAAAAACCCACATATACCAACAAGCCATGCCAATGTACGCTTTTTTATTGCCGAAAAAGAAGGTGAAGAACCGATTTGGTGGTTTGGTGGTGGTTTTGATTTAACCCCGTTTTACCCTGTACTTGAAGATGTAGTGCATTGGCACCAAGTTGCGCACGATGTGTGTCAGCCATTTGGCGATGATGTTTATCCAAAATATAAAAAATGGTGTGACGAATACTTTTATTTAAAACATCGTGATGAAACCCGCGGCGTAGGCGGCTTATTTTTTGACGATTTAAATGAGTTAGGTTTTGAGCAAAGCTTTGCATTTATGCAATCGGTGGGTAATGGCTTTTTAGATGCTTACGTTCCTATTATTGAACGTCGTAAAAACGATGAGTACACCGAGCAGCAGCGCGACTTCCAATTATACCGCCGTGGTCGTTATGTTGAGTTTAATTTAGTCTGGGACCGTGGCACATTGTTTGGTTTACAAAGCGGTGGCCGTACGGAATCTATTTTAATGTCGATGCCACCTTTAGCCCGTTGGGAGTATAACTATACCCCAGCCGAAGACAGCGCAGAGGCATTACTATATAAAGATTTTTTAAAGCCTCGAGATTGGTTAGCACTGGGCTAAGAATGATATGCCAGTCAATAAGCTACTTATTGACTGGCTTTTAAAATTATTGTTTAAGTTTAAAACTGCGTACCTGCTCATCTAACGAACGAGCTAAATTGAGTAACTCTTCACTGACTTTTTGATTTTCATCGGCATCCACTAATGATTGCTCGGCGTTATCGCTAATACCAACAACACTTATATTTATTTCTTCAGCAGCTTGGTTTTGTTGCTCTGTTGCATCGGCTATTTGTATATTGAGCTCATTTATTTCATTCATTTGCCCTGAAATATCTTTTAAAGCTTGTGCAACTTGCTGTACTTGTTGCGCTCTTTCGTCTGCCTCTGCACAGGACTCCCCCATGGTTTTAACGGTTTGCGCGGCTTCTGACTGCAGCTTATCAATTGTGCGACGTATTTCATCAGTAGATGCATGAGTTCGAGTTGCTAAAGTACGTACTTCATCAGCAACAACGGCAAAGCCTCGGCCAGCTTCACCTGCACGGGCAGCTTCAATGGCAGCATTAAGCGCTAATAAATTTGTTTGCTCGGCGATACTGCTGATCACCTCAAGTACTTTTCCCACTTCAAGCGTTTGCTCTTGTAGTTGTCTCACTTGATCTGCCGCTTGGCGTACATCTTCTGCTAACTGATTGATACTGAGTTCGGTTTGCTCAGCAACCTGCATGCTTTGTTGTGCTAGTTCATTACTGTTCTCAGATTTTTCTTGAGCAAAATGAGTGGTGTTTCTTACTTCATTGGATGAGCTTTCTAGCTCATTAATGGCTGCGGCCACCGAATCGGTACTTTTCTTTTGTTCTAAAATAGCGCGCTCAGTGGTATCGGCCGAGGTATAAATTTTCTCTGCTGAATGAATAAGTACTTTTGAAGAGTGAGATACCTGAGCAATATTATCTTTAAACGTAGCAATCATTTGGTTAAAGCTAGTGGCAAGCCAGCCGAGTTCATCTTCGGCGTTATCTTCAATGCGTAAGGTTAAATCTTTATTGGTAGTGGCTAAGTGCATTGCATGGCCGAGCTTTTTAAGGCGCACTATAAATATTTTTCTAAACACTATACCTAGCAGCACAAAGGCAATAATAAAAATAGTAGAAAGTAGGCTGGTGGTTACTAAGGTGTTGTAAGTTACCTCATTATCAATATCAGCTAAGGAATAACTAATTTTTACCACGCCTAGTACATCGCCTTCTTGCGCTTGGTGGCAGCCTAAACAGTTAGTACCTTTATAATCAGAGCTAGCATACATAGGACGTAGGTAGGTCATACTGCGGCTATCGGTGTTTTGCTCTATAAATAAGCTTTCTTTACCCTTTAGTGCTTCGCGTTCGTTGTTATTACTTGCTGTTTGGTTTTTATTTCCGGCACCATACAGATTATTAACTATATCGGAGCGAATAATATGAGCATCTTCTATATTAGGGTGTTTGCGTAGCTTTTGGCTCAATAATTCTCGATTAGCCATAGTACCGGTTAGCATCATGGTGTTTATTGAATCAAAATAATTATCGGCAAGCAGCTTAATGTTTTCTGCCACCGTATCTTGGGCGAGCGTGCGCTGTTGGCTAGCACTACTAAAAATACTGGCTATTAATACAATAACGCCAGTTAGAGCTAATAAAGCATAAATTTTATGTTGGATTGATTTCACACGCGCCACGCTTTTCTAATTATTTGATAGGGTATTATCTATATTTTAGAAAAGCGGATTTTGACTTAGCGCAAATAATCCCCAATTAAAGAACGAGGAAGGTTAATGCTGGTTAATCATATGGCTGGCAAGCTGAGCCAGTGATTGACGTAAGCCTTCGCGTAACACAGGGTTATCTATTTCTATATCTAAGGTCTTATTCATGCAATACATCCACTGATCACGTAAGTCTTGATCAATAGGGAACGGCATATGACGTTTACGCAGCATCGGATGGCCATGCTTTTCAACAAATAGGTCAGGCCCACCAAGCCAACCGGATAAAAACTCAAAAAATACTTGGCGAATTCTGTCTAATGGTTGAGGATGCATATCATATAACGGTTTAGCGTATTCATCGCTGGCCATTATGTCGTAGAATCTATTAGCAATTGCACGCGTGGGGGCTTCTCCACCAATGATTTCATACGGGGTTTTATCTGGCGTAGGTGCTTGCGTAGTTGTAGACGGCTTTGATCTTGAAAAGAGTCTTTTAATCATAAATTTATCATCGTTAATAGGCAGTACTAAAACTGCGAAGAGGTTGTTTAAAATGGACAAATATGCGGTTTTTGGAAATCCAATCAAACATTCAAAATCTCCCATTATTCATCAGCAGTTTGCAAAATCATTGGGAGAGCAAATCGACTATCGCGCAATATTAGCACCTATCGATGGATTTGAAAAAACAGTCGCTGCTTTTTTTGAGCAAGGGGGAAAAGGCGCCAATGTCACTGTTCCTTTTAAAGAGCAGGCTTTTGCTTTAGCCGATGAACTCACCCCAGTTGCCAAACTGGCAGGCGCAGTGAACACCCTTAAAAAGCGCGATGATGGCAGTTTACTCGGTGATAACACTGATGGCACTGGTTTTGTTAACGACTTACTGACCAATAAAATAACGATAACAGGTAAACGCCTGTTGATCATTGGTGCGGGTGGCGCTGCTCGAGGAGTGATCTTACCTTTACTAGAGCAAAATCCCGCAGAGATAGTTATTGTTAATCGCACAGTACACAAAGCCCAAACATTGGCAAAGCTCTTTACTGGGCATGGCAATGTTTCGGGATATGGTTTTGACGACCTTCCTTTTACTGATTATCATTTAGTTATTAACTCAACCTCGAGCAGCATGAATAACGAATTACCTGCGTTAAGCGAAAAGCACTTAAGCACATGTGAAATGGCTTATGATATGTTTTACGCCACGCAAAATACGCTATTCATGAATTGGGTCAGCGAACACAATAAAGCAGCTAAGCTATTAGATGGCAGTGGCATGCTAGTAGGGCAAGCCGCCCAAGCTTATTATGTATGGCGAAATAAAATGCCTGAGATTGTTCCTGTTATTACTGCACTAAAGCAGGGAGTGCTTAAATGAATCAAGCAATACAGTTTATAGATCGACTCGAATTTAGAGAGCCAACTCATCAATTAGTTTTTTTTGCACAAGTAAATGGCATGCTAGTTGAGTGTGTGATTGCTGTCAGTAGTTTAAATTTAGCCGATGAGAGTCATGCAACGCGTTATTTTGAGCAATACCGTTTTGATTATGAAGAACGTGCCGAGCAGCTTATTGAAGATGAATGCTATAACTCGGCAGGTCAAATAGAAGTGAGTTTAGTTAGTTAAATTAACTAGCATCTTCAGCTAAGTATTCATCTTTAAGCTGCACGTAATTATCAGCAGACACTTTTAAAAAGCTCAGCTCTTGCTCTGTTAATGGGCGAGCTTGTTTTGCTGGGCTACCTACATATAAAAAACCAGATTCTAAACGCTTATTAGGGGGTACTAAAGCACCGCCACCAATAATTACCTCATCTTCTACAATCACATTATCCATAATAATAGCGCCCATACCCACAAGTATACGATTACCTAATACGCAGCCATGCAGCATTACCTTATGACCAACGGTTACATCATCACCAATAATAAGTGGGTAGCCGTCTGGATTATTCTTTGTTGCTCTTGATAAGTGTAAAACGCTGCCATCTTGTATATTAGTACGTTGACCAATACGAATATGGTTAACATCACCGCGGGCAGCAACTAACGGCCATACACTGCTATCATCACCTATAGTGATATCACCGACTAATACAGACGACTCGTCTACATAAACAGATTCATTAAACGCAGGAGTGATTCCTTTATAAGAACGTATTGCCATATATGCACCTTTAAATTAAACATATTAAGAGTATTAGTGTAACAGTAGCGCTTATTTTAGTGCCAGCAAAGCCTATATTGATTATAAAACTACCAGTTTCACCTGCTTTCGTTCAGATACTAACCGAACAGTGTGTTTTTTTAGTTTTTCTTTAAAAAAGTACTTGCGTAAAAATCTGTTCTCCCTATAATGCGACCCCACTGAGACGGGGAACGCCAACGCATAGCGAGGCACGAACTACTCAGAGAGTTAAATAAAACTTGAGTTTAAATCATCGTAAGAAAGTTTAAAATTAAGTGTTGACTCGAAAAATAAAGGATGTATTATACGCATCCCTAGCGACAACGTCGCAACGTTCTTTAACAATATAAAGCAATCATCTGTGTGGGCACTCGTACAGATTGAGTTCTAACAGCCAAGCTACTTAGGTAGTGAGGCAAACAAATTTAGAGTCTCAATTGAAACTGAGTGACC
>NZ_QGQU01000010.1:0-46410 GCF_003173795.1 Pseudoalteromonas sp. meg-B1
CGACTCACTGAGTAGCTCGTGCCTCGCTATGCGTTGCGCTCTGCCGTCTCAGTGGGGTCGCATTATAGGGAGATCCGAAAACAGATCAACCCTTTTTTGCAGAAAACTTGAAATAAATGACTGTTCGCTGGATATTTGAACGATAGGTGCTAAAAACACAACATAACTATCAATTTATTAACAATAAACGCGAAACTTAAGCTTTTAACCGTTATATCTACTTGAATAAGCTTTATTAAAACACTCGCAACTAAGATGATCATAATGATCACTAGCAATAATCTACCCGAATAGATCCCATATATAACAAAGTCTGGAAAATAAGACGCTGCAGCTAGCATACTGTTAATGTTACTACGGTGAATTGAAGTAGGTAAGAGTGATACCACAGTATTAATAAAATCACGGCTATTAATAGTGCCTACCTGAAGGTGGCTTTTGTTTATGTGTATTAGCAAAGCCTTAATATAAGTAGGAGTTACTGTTGCTCTATTTTAGGCAAAATAAAGCCCCGCATTTGCGAGGCTACTATTTATGCTACACCGTATTGATCCCGGTAAGCTTTTACCGCGGCTAAATGCTCATCCATAGTTCCTTGGAGCTCTAGGTAACTAATTAAATCAGCCAATTTAACGATTGAAGTAACTTGAGTATTAAAGTCACGTTCTACTTCTTGTATAGCAGAAAGCTCTGCTTTACCTTTTTCTTGACGATCAAGTGCAATTAAAACACCACTTAAATCTGCGCCATTATCCGCAATAATTTCCATTGACTCGCGAATAGCTGTACCGGCGGTGATCACATCATCAACTAACATGATCTTACCTTTAAGCTCAGATCCAACTAAGCTACCACCTTCACCGTGTGCTTTTTTCTCTTTACGGTTAAAACAATAAGGTACATCTTTATTATAATGATCAGCTAACGCAACTGCGGTTGTTGTTGCAATTGGAATACCTTTATAAGCAGGACCAAATAGTACATCATATTCAATTGCTGCATCTTCAAGTGCCGCTGCATAAAAGCGACCTAAGCGCGCTAAGTCACGACCTGTATTAAACAAGCCCGCATTAAAGAAGTAAGGGCTAGTACGGCCAGACTTTAAAGTAAACTCGCCAAACTTTAATACCTGCTTTTCTAAAGCAAACTCAATAAACTCTTTTTGATATTCTTTCATTGCCAGTTACCTATTTATGCTAGTGCTTGCTTTTGTACATCAATAATTTCACGAATTGAATGCTTAGCGAGTGTAAGTAGCTCATCAAGTTCGTCAAACGAGAAAGGTTCACCCTCAGCGGTTCCTTGTACCTCAATAATTTTACCGGTTTCAGTTAAAATTACATTCATGTCAGTTTCAGCGTCAGAATCTTCTAGGTATTCTAAATCGCTAATCGCTTGGCCTTTATATATACCAACAGAAATAGCAGCGATCATATGTTTAAGTGGGTTTGAGTTAATCATCCCTTTTGCACGCATATACGTTAGTGCATCAACTAGCGCAACGCATGCACCGCTGATAGACGCTGTACGTGTACCACCATCAGCTTGGATTACATCACAATCAATAGTAATTGTGTTTTCACCGAGTGCTTTTAGATCGATTGCTGCACGTAAAGAGCGAGCAATCAGACGCTGAATTTCCATTGTACGACCGCCCTGCTTACCTCGCGTTGCTTCACGACTATTACGTGTGTGTGTTGCGCGCGGTAACATGCCATATTCTGCGTTTACCCAACCTTTACCTTGGCCTTTCATAAAGCGTGGTACGCCAGCCTCAACTGTCGCAGTACAAAGTACCTTAGTGTTGCCAAACTCTACCAATACTGAACCTTCAGCATGCAGAGTGTAGTTACGTGTAAACGTAACCGGTCTAATTTGATTAGGTGTTCTTTCGCTTGGACGCATTGACGATCCCCTTAATTCTGAATTTGCCACATTATATGTTGATGTGAATACAGATGCCATGTTGATTTATATTAAAGTGTGTTTAAAAAACACTCAGCAGTGTTAAATTTTCTTTAGAGCTTGGGCAGTGTTACGGTATAATAATCGTAATATTGTATTTAAAAATGTAGGAAAACATCCATGATCCACAGTATGACAGCTTATGCGCGTCGCGAAATAAAAGGCGAATGGGGCACTGGCACGTGGGAAGTTCGCTCAGTGAACCAACGTTATCTTGAAACCTTTATTCGTGCACCAGAGCAATTTCGTGGCATGGAGCCCGTTATACGCGAGCGTCTGCGTAAGCACTTACAGCGTGGTAAGGTCGAAGTTTTCTTAAAATTTGTAGCAAACCCTGCACATGTTGGTGAATTATCAATTAATCAATCTCTTGCTGAGCAGCTAATTAATAGTGCTAAGTGGGTACAACAACAAAGCAATGGTGATATTAATCCTGTTGACATTTTGCGTTGGCCTGGCGTGATGGAAGCGCAAGAAATTGATATGGATAGTGTAAATACAGCGCTCATTACTGGGCTTGACCAAGTTATTGAAGACTTTAAATCGGCACGTGGTGATGAAGGTGCAAACCTTGAAGAAATGATAACTACACGATTAACCGCCATTTTAGAGCAAGTTGATATTGTTGAAGCCCACCTGCCAGAAATTACTAAATGGCAACGTGAAAAGTTAGTACAAAAACTTGAAGATTTAACAACAAATATTGATGAGTCACGTCTTGAACAAGAACTGATTTATCTTGCACAAAAGCAAGATGTAGCAGAAGAACTTGATCGTTTAAAATCGCACGTTAAAGAAACACGTAAAATTTTGAGTAAAGGTGGTGCTTGTGGTCGTCGTTTAGATTTTATGATGCAAGAGTTTAACCGTGAAGCAAATACCCTAGCCTCTAAATCAATCAACAGCGACATCACCAATGCTGCAGTTGAGCTAAAAGTATTGATAGAGCAAATGCGTGAGCAAATTCAGAATATCGAATAATTTATTTTCTGAATTCACACTCTCTAAAAAGCTCTTTATATAAGGGCTTTTCTATTTCTAGCTATTTCACATAATTCCTGTTAATTTAAAATAAGCGGTTACACGAATGGTTACTTACTTATCTTTGTGTAACCAATAAATCATGGCAATTCATAAGGTTTTGACAGTAAGTAAAGGTAAGGTTTTAAGAGGTTTTGTTGATCATTGGATAATCAGAACTTTAGGAATGTTGGGGGAAACGCTTATTTGAATGGCCTAAATGTTAAGTATTGTCAAGGTTATACAGTATGTACTTTCTTAGCCTGATGCTAAGTAATGATAAGGTTGAGAGATAAATGAAAGCTAATGGTAGTCGCTACACTCGTGAGTCATTGGGTGATAGTTTATACAAGAAGGTAACAACAAAAGGCGTGATCAGTTTTGAACTACGCTATACCATCAATGGTAGCCGTAAGTTTTATACGCTTAAGAACAGAACCAAAACATTAGCAAGAGAAGAAGCTGCTGAACTTAAAAGGCGCATTCGTGTTGATGATTTTGATCCCGTAGCTGAAGCTAAACGTGCTGAACAAATTGATATTAAGACTGTTGATGATCTATTCCTTGATTGGCAAAAAGGTAATGAGAAACGGTTAAAGCATTACAAAATACCAGCAAGAATCTACACGCAAAAAATAGCACCTTTTATCGGCACTTTGGCAATTGATAAAGTTAAGCCTATGGATATTAAGGCTATCATTGAAAAAGAAGCCGCTAAAGGCTTTTTAACTAGTGCTAACAAAACATTGATTCATGCTAAAAGCCTATTCAATCATGCTATTAAACTAGGTTTTATAACTAACAATCCGGCTTTTGCGTTTAACAATGATGATGCTGGCGGTAAAGAAAAACCCAGAGATAGAGCCTTATCCTTTGCTGAATTAAATCAAACTTTCTATATCTATAGAGAACATAGAGATCGGTTTACTCGCGATAACTATTTAGCTATCGCCTTACTTGTTTGTCTTGGCGTTCGTAAGTCAGAACTTATCGAAGCGAACTGGAAAGAATTTAACCTCAAAAAACAAGTATGGTCATTACCTGCGGAACGTTCAAAAACCAAAGCGCCAATTGATATCCCTTTGCCTGATCAAATACTACCTTGGTTAAAAGAGCTTGAGGTTAGGTCTTGTGGTTCTGGTTATCTTTTCCCAAGCCGTAAAGCGAGTAAAAGACCTTTTATTAGTAGTGATACTATTAACCATGCTGTTGCCAAAATGTTTGGTAAAAAAGTTGATGGCGGCACGAAACCTTCACCAAATGTAATGGATAATATATTACCATTTAATCCTCATGATTTAAGACGTACCTGTAGATCTTTACTTGCTGAACTTGGAACATCGCCACATATCGCTGAAAAGTGCCTGAATCACAAAATAAGAGGTGTTGAGGGTATTTATGACCGTCATGCTTACTTTGATGAAAGAATGGAAGCGTTAACCCAATTAGCGGCTCATATTGCTCCTATGGTAAACGGTGAAAGCAATGTAGTTAAGATGGTGAAGTAATGGCTAAAACCTTAGAGGAAATAATCTTAAGTATTTTAGATTCTTCTGAAGCTGATAACTTAGTTTTTGGCCAAGAAGATAGTCAGTTAGCAATGGAGTTATTTGAATCAGTTCAAACTTGTTTAAATTTTGTCTCAGAGGATAAAAGTATAGATAGAGGTTTTCCCGAGGCCGATATTTACATTGAATTAGAAAATACATTCAATATTTTGTTAGAACAACAGAACTCAACAACTGGTTATCAAATAGATCCTGTGGCTATAGCCTTTTTTAAGTTAGGTCAGTCTGTAGGTCGCCAACAAGTTTTAAGGCGTAATATTTTGCCTTTAAGAAAGGTTATTGAAGATCGATTAAAGAAACAAGAGCAGGGAGAACTAGCTAAGCGTAAAAAGCTTGGTGTTGATTATGTAGCGACTGTATTACTGGATGAATATGTTAAGAAAAAACCTTCCGAATATCGACAGAAGTCATCAGATCTTAGTCAGTTTGCTAGGGCAAAGTTAAAAGAACAGCTAATCAGTCACTTTTTGAAAGGAACTTCTAATGCCAAACTAGTAGGTTATTCTATTGGTGAAACAGGAAGCGCCAGTAAATTGAATAAAGCATTAGAAAGAAAAATCAATAATGAAAAAATAGACTGGCCTGAAGAGATTATTACACAGCTTGAAATAAAATTATCCTAAACAGACAAGCCCCCTTAGGGATTATAACTTAACGATAAATCAATATTTACCTCGTGAATTCAATCAAAATCAATCGAGGTAAATACAATGAATTACAAAGAGCCCACCCAAGTACAACGCGCTAAAATATTAGCCGCTTCAAATGAAACAGAAACGCTTTGCCATGAAAAAGAGCATCGAGAAATAACCAAAGTTAGTTCGCCAACTTGGTGGAGGTGGCAGCATCAAGGTAAAGCCTTACCTAATAAAATTAAGCTGTCTTCAAACCGCTCAGCGTGGCGTAAAAGCTCTCTCCTTTGGTTCATCCATCTTCTTGAGTCAACTCAGAAGGTAGAGTAGCCATGATCACCAAACAAGAAATAATACTGTCAGCCTTAATTGAGCGCGGTGAAAAAGGCTTAAATGCTGAAGAAGCAATTAATATCGGTTCGACTTGTTTAAATAGTGATGTTTCTGCTTTAGGCAAGCTTGATTTACTAATATTGAGAAAGTGGGAAATCTTGCCGAGAAAGCAAGGCGGCACCAAGCGGTATATGCGCTATTGGCTTGATGAGAAAAATATTATCAAGGCTAATGAACTGATTAATTTTTGGAAAATTAAGCGAAAAATTAAAAGGTAAAAAATTATGCGGTTTTGTCTCCGCGGTTTTGTCCCCTTCAAGTTAAGAAAGCCCTTTTAATATGAGGGCTAGCTTATTTTCCAATTTATAAATTAATGCGGTTTTTTCTATTATCTATGGAACCAATTACTAATCCTAAAGTAGTTATAAAGAAAACTGCCAACAGGAAATACATTTCGTATAAATCAACTTTTTCATATCGTGGTGAATTATTAATAGTTAACGCTAAAAAGTCAGGCTTATACACTTCAGTTCTTCGCAAGATAATCGAGCAGTTAGATTGTAGTTTAGAGCTTTATAAACGAGTGCTATTAGTTCGATTTGATCTCCATCAGGAGCATTACACTAAAGATAACGAGCGAATGACAAAATTTAAAAAACGATTATTTAAGAGGCTTAAAAAGAAGTATGAAACTAATTCTATTGGTTATGTTTGGGTTCGTGAACACGAAAAACCTAAGACACAACACTATCATTGGGCTATATGGATTGATGGCGACAAAATTCGCCACTCTAAAAAATTGTTACCTATCATCAAATCCATTTGGGAAGATATGTCGGGAACTTCTCCAACAATTAAGAATCCATATTATTTTATTGATAATTCAGAACAAAGAGCTGAAGCAATCTACCGCCTATCCTATTTAGCAAAAGCTAGGGGAAAAACGGCAAGACCCGATCAAACGAAAGATTATTCAACCAGCCGTATTAGATAAATGCTATTATCGAAGTCATTTATTTTTAATCTGAATTTTATGTTATATGAAAAAGTTAATACTCATACTCCTTTTTCTATCTGGTTGTTCTGATCGTGAATCAGTACCTACTGTAGAGGAGCCCGTAGTAGAAAGTTACTTTATATCTGTTGATGTAAATGGTTTATCGGGAACCATTATCATTAAAAATGAAGATGAATTTTTATCCATATCTGATGATGGTAATTATCTATTCGCAAATGAATTACTTATTAATGATGATTATGATGTGACAATAGATTCCTTACCAGAAGGCCAAGTTTGCGCTGTTAATTACAGTAGTGGTAATTATGAAACTATATTGAAGCAAAACGTTCATGTTAAGTGTATGCCCAATATGCTTTCATTAAAAGGTTCCGCATACGGTTTATCCGAAGGACAAGAAATATCATTCAACACTAGTAACATAGCAAATGAACGTATTCACCAGTTATTGTATTCGGATACAAACCTTTTAGACTTTCATGATACTGCTATGGAGTCTATTTCCACTGTGGCAGGCCTATTTGTAAAAGATTCTGGTATAAATGCTTATTACGGTGTGACAAGAAGTGGAGAGTATTGCCGATTATTTCGCTATAACTTGAACACTAAAAAAATTGATTTGATTAAGGAGATTAGTTCTTCCGCAGGCTCTTGGAGTATCAAACGAAGTGGTGATAATCTATATATAGGGACATATAACTCACCATCAATATACAAATTTAATCTATTTTCCAATGATATGCTCCTGTTAGCTGAAATTCCAGATGAACAATATATTTGGGATCTTATTGAAAAAGATGGTGTAATTTATATAGGAACATACCCTTCGGCAAAGCTATTTTCGCTAAACATTGAAAATAAAGAATTGGTCGACCTTGGAATGATGAGCGAAAGACCAGAGGCTAAGTATATTCGCTCTTTAGCTAGTAATAATCAGAAAATTTATACGGGTTTAGGAACGCATGCTGAACTAATCGAATATGATATTTCTAGTAAAGTTAAAACTCAAATACCGCTACCAGAAAACAACCAAGATAGTTTTGTTTACCAATTAAAAGTACATTCAAATCTGTTATTTATAGGTCTATCTCCTTCGACAGACGTGCTTGTTTATGATTTAGACGCTAAACAATATATTTACCATTTGAAAGATATCATCACGCAACCTATATCTCAGCCAACATTTAACTCTGAAACCTTCCAATTTTCCTTTAGAGGTTATGTATTAGAGTATGAACAGAGTGAAAATATTTTAAGAAGGGTCTCTTTGGACTTTGGTGTTGAGCCTCATTTTATAAATGAAACTGAAATAGCATCTGTAAATGAAAATGGACTCTATTTTGAAGCAACATACCAAGGAGAAAGAACTACTGAAGTTGATTTCTTAAATACTGGTTTAAAAGGGATTCCTGCTATTCCTTATTCAATGACTTCTTATCAGTGTAAAGTATTTATTGGAGAGAGAAGGATTCGATCTATTGACTTAAAATATAATGAGAGTTTTTATCATTTAATTTTTGGCGAACCTAAAGCTATGTCAGTATTGGGAGGGGAACTTTATACAGCCAATTATACAGGAGCTCAAATATGGAAATACCCGATGCACCTATTTGAGCAAGGTAAAGCTCAATCATTAGATGATGAAAGTTATTTGTTTTTGAAATTGGGAAATAATCAAAATAGACCATTATCAATGGATTCAAATAAGAACAGTTTAGTTATAGGAACTGAACCCCACTACGGAACGTACGGTGGAGCTCTCACAGTTATTACCCCTTCTATAAATGAACAATTCACACGGGTTAATGTTGTAGAAAGTCACTCTGTGAGCTCCGTCACTTTTGATAGAGATGATAATAATATTGTCTATGTTGGAACAAGTGATCGAGGGGGGACAGGTTCCACGCCACTAAACGAGAGTGCTTATTTCGTTAAATGGAATTTAATTGAACAATCAGAAGTTTTCAGGATTCAACCAGATATAAACACTTATAAAATCATAAAGATAATATCTATGGCAGATGGTGATAGTATTTTAGCTTTAACAGAAGGTGGGATAATAATTCTAATCGATAAGAATGCTGGTGAAGTTAAAAAGAAATCAGAAAAGGTTTATCGAGATATAATGTATTCGATAGATGGAAATATCTATGGCATTGATGAGACGTCCATTTATAAAATAGATAGATTAACTCTCAAAGAAAGTCTTTTGGCTGATGGATTTAGCAACTTAAGTTTTTTAATAGAAGACGCTGTTACGGGAAATATTTTCTTTATTGATGGTTACACATTGTATTCACTATTTTTTTCTACTCAGCGATGTGATTCTTAGCACAACTGGTTACACGAACGGTTACACAATAAACAAACAGTCAATAACAGTTAGGTTAACAACCTGTTATTTATAACGTTAATATCTAATAACCAATATTCAAATTCAGAATATTGAATAACAAACTATAACGTTAGAAAAGGCCATGATTATTCCTAATTATGGCCTTTTTTATTACCGGCTATAAAAGCGTACTTAAAGAGGCTTTTAAAGTTTCAAACTTAATAGGCTTGGTAAGCACTTTATTAACACCTACTTTAAAACATGATGCCTTGTCATCGTTTGAAGCATTTGCGGTTAGTGCAAAAATAGGAATATCACTAAACAGCTCATGACGAATATGCTGCGTGGCGCTTAGTCCATCCATGGTCGGCATCATGATGTCCATTAAAATTAAATCAAAATGTTTGAGTTTCATAAACTCAATTGCTTCCACTCCATCATTTGCAATCGTGACTTTGTGATTTAGCTTTTGTAAAAACGCCTTAATAAGCACTTGATTGGTTTTATTATCTTCAGCAACCAGAACTGATAGTACAGGCTGTTTTGATGAAAACTCGGGTTTAATTTCATCAATAATCGCTTCTTTAAATGGCAGTAAAATAGTAAACGTACTACCTAGCCCTAACTGCGTTTCAACATTAATAGAGCCGCCCATAAGTTCAATTAGATTTTTTGAAATACTGAGGCCTAACCCTACTCCTTCATTTTTTCTGTTTATACCTTCGTTAACTTGTCGAAACGGCTGAAATATAAAGCTTAGATCTTTCTTTGCAATGCCTACCCCTGAATCTTCGATAGTAAATTTTAGTTTGTCATCTACAATATTTGCACATAATGCAATATGTCCTGAGTGAGTAAACTTGAATGCGTTGCCAATGAGATTAAATAGTATCTGCCCCAGCCTAAATTCATCACCCATAATATAGGTAGGGATATCGTCATTAATCGAAACTGAAAAAATAATATCTTCACTGTCTTCAATAATATGCAATTGCCCAACGATATTCTCAATAAGCAGTTTTACATTTAGCGGTTTATTGGCGATTAATACAGTCCCTGATTCAATTTTTGAAAAATCTAATACGTCGGTAATTAATCCATAAAGAATATCAGCACTAGAGTTTGCATAATTCAACCATTGACGTTGCTCTTGAGTTAAATCGGTATCTATTAATAACTCTATCATCCCCATAATCGCATTCATGGGGGTTCTTATTTCATGCGACATGATGGTTAAAAATTTTGTTTTTGTTTTACTGGCTTCCTCAGCTTTAAGCTTTTCATTTTCAAGTGCAGTCTCTCGCTCTTTTGAGACTGTGATATCTTTGGCAATACCTAAATAGCCAATGAAATTTCCGTTTTCGTCAAATTGCGACTTACCATTGAGCGATACCCACAAAGGTATCGGGGCCTTAACCTCAAATTCAAAACCATTAAAATCCTCATGCTCAGCGACTAGCGCAGCAAAAGCTTGCCATTTCAGCGTGTTTTTTTGCTCATTTTTAGTACGCAAAGACTCAATGGTTTTATTAATAAATATTTGCGCATAGGTATTATCTTCTCTTTCTAAATTGTTAACGCTGGTAAAGGTCATATCTGGCTCGGTTCGCCAAAACCACTCACTGGCTAATTCTTTAAATAAAGTAGAAAGCTGAGAAAACTTATCAAGTAGTAAAACAGATTGATGGGTTTGCGCATGTAACTTATTTAATTGAAGAAAAGCGTGAAATACTTGCTGAAGAAACAAAATTATTGAGTGTGAAGCTAAGATATTATGGTTAACATTATTGATCACATGGGTGAAAATAAATAAGCACTGCTCTTTACCCGTATCAATCCCGATTAACAGCGCTGTCTTTTTATTCTGGTTATTCACCTTTTCTGATAAAGCAAATAATTGTTCTGGCAAGGGATTGCAACTATATGAATAACCTTTTTTTAGAGCCTGAATAAATGCAGCACATGGTGGCCATGTTTTCTCATAAAAATCGATATTAGTTGTACCGATAGTTAAAAAATGATGATGTGTTTTCTTTAAAACTATGCAGTCTTGGTATTGAAGCAATGGCTGTAGTAAAGCTGACATAGTGGCTAAAATATCAATTTCATCATCACACTGGTGCAATAACGCTAACTGCTTCTGTAGTTCCGTAAGAGTCATTAATTCATTACGTTGCATACCCATTCCCTCAGCTAAAATGCATCGCGTTTTGCAAAAAATACCAAAATCGATGTTATGACTAATAAATATAGAACAAAATTTAATATAAATCATTGAGTTATTTTTTTGGCACGATGGAATGATTTCTGCTTTATTAATATAAATAAATACATTAAGGCATAGCTATGAAGATAGTATGTATTGGTGGGGGTCACGGATTAGCGCAAGTATTAAGTGCGATAAAACCCTTATGTAGCCACCTAACAGCGATTGTAGCGACTACTGATAATGGTGGTAGCACTGGACGCATTAGAGAGGAGCAAAATTGTATCGCTTTAGGTGATATAAGGCGCTGCTGTGTTCAACTTGCCGGTGAAGGTACCCAAGCCCAGGCTATGTATGAACATAGGTTTACTCATGGTGATATGGCGGGTCATTGCTTAGGAAATTTAACACTGCTGGGGTTAATCCAGCAAACACAGTCTCCCACTGAAGCTATTGCTGCTTTTAACCATTTGCTTGGTAACAAAGAGACTGTGTTGCCTATGTCTGATTTACCCACAGATTTAGTAGCCGAGCTAAACAATGGTGAAAAAATATTTGGTGAATGCGCGATTGATGCCTTAAACGAGCTACCAAGCACCGTTTACTTATCAAAAGCAGTGCCGCCAGCAACAGGTACTATTGAGGCTATTTTAGATGCCGATTTAATAATCATTGGCCCAGGGAGTATTATTACTAGCGTAATGCCTGCTTTTTTAATTACAGAAATCACTGAAGCAATAAAAAAAACCTCTGCGTGTAGAGTATTTATTGAAAACACAGCGCAAGAAAGCAGCGTGATGCAACATACAAAAATTGCCGGCATTGACTGGTTACAAAAGAAGCTCGCCACTAAAGTATATGATTTAAGTATTTCTCCTTCTGCCATTATCGAAATTTTACAACAGGGAGAGAAGTGTAAGGAAACAGGCAAGCATTTACATAATATTAATGAACTAAAAAATGTATTTTCAGAGTTATTAAAAAGCTCTTTTAATACTGAAAAACACGCTTAATGATTTTGGGTAAGTTCTCTCATATGTTCGAAGGTTTTTTTACTTTGTGCATCAGCTAACTTTAAGAGGGTTACAACCTCGGTGTCTAAGCCATTGACCTTAACTTGCTGCTCAATAAGCTGGCACGTTTGCGCTAATCTTGTTGCACCAAAACTATAACCGCTACTTTTTAAGCTATGAGCGCACAGTTCAATTTCTGCGGCATCGGTTGAGGAAAGCATTTGTATAACCAACTTTTTAGACTCATCAACAAAAACGTTTATCAGTTCAACGGCTGTGCTATCACCAACATCATATTTTAATTGTTCAATTACAGATGTATCTATCATAATTTTCTTTTGGAGCTCATTGTGAATAATCAGATTATATTGTTTGTAGACTCTTCAATGATTGGTGGTATTGAAACTCATATTATAGAGTTATACAAGCTGCTTCACAAAAATCAGGTTAGTTGTTCAATTTTATTTTATAAAAATCATGGGAATAATGAGTTTTACGAGTTACTTGATAAGCAAAGCATACAGTATAATTTTCTGCAAGGTACACTCATTAGTTTAATCAAGCGGTTTCACAGTTACGATCGCAATACAGTTATTCACACCCATGGATACAAAGCCGGTATTTTAGGGCGTTTAGTTTGTAAAATCACAAATAAGCATTGTGTTAGTACCTATCACGCGGGGGAAACTGGCAAAGGAAAGATGTGGCTTTATAACAGACTAGATTTATGGCTTAGTCGATTATCAACCAACTTTGCTGTATCTGAAAAAATAATTAAAACAATAACAAATGCTCAATTACTGGAAAACTTCATAGCAATAACCGAACCTCCCAGCACTGATTTTGCACAACCGTTACTTAGAATCGGGTTTGTTGGGCGCTTATCTTATGAAAAAGGCCCTGATATATTTTATGAGTTAGCTGAAAGTATGCAGACTAATAAGCAGGTGCAGTTTCACCTTTTTGGTGATGGCCCGATGCGTGATCGTATTCCACAGCTAAACAACCTTAATTACCATGGTTTAACACCCCGAGACGATATTTGGCAACATTTAGATGCCCTACTTATTTGCTCAAGAGAAGAAGGGCTTCCTATGACGCTTCTAGAGAGTATGGCGCATTATAAAATTGTTATTAGCAGCCCTGTGGGTGCTATTCCTAGCATTATAAACAATGGGGTTAATGGCTTTTTAATGAAATCAGCAAATACACTAGAGTGCCAACAATCGATAGAAGCATTACTTGCCTTATCTACAACGCAAAAAAGCGAAATGGCACACTCAGCATACACTATGCTTGAGGAGCGTTTTTCAGGTAGAAAACAATTTAACTTGCTGCAAAATGCCTATACAGCAAAAACAATATTATAAATTTTCTTCCCACCCTTTAATTTTTCGGTACAGGGTTGAAGGGCTTACATCTAAAAGAGCGGCAGCTTTGGGAATATTAGTTGCGCATATTTTTATGACCCGCTCTATATATTCTTTTTCGGCGATCCATAAAGCCTTAACCTCACTTTCAACCTGCGGTAACTCTTCAAACTCTTGAACTGGTAACGATGTATGTTGCTCTTTAACCAGCCCATCGTTACCTGACTCTTTTTGCGGGCTTTGTGGCAATGCAGGTAGCATAGATACATCAATCCACTCTTGTGGGTTAAGCACTAAAATATTACGGATCACATTTTCCAGCTGCCTAACATTACCAGGCCAATCGTATTGTGCTAAAAAGTGCTTCACATCATCGGTTATCCCTTTATAAGGATGTTGCTCTTCCTTAGCTATTTTAATAAATAGCGCTTGCGCTATTTCGATAATATCTCTGCCACGCTCTCTAAGTGGTGGCAGCTCAATAGGAATAACATGCAGCCTGTAATATAAATCTTCTCTAAATCGACCTGCCTCAACCTCAGCAAGCGGGTTTCTATTGGTTGCACAAACAAATCTCACATCAACCTTAACTTGTTTTTCGCTACCGACTTGTTGATAAGTACCTGTTTGAATAAAACGAAGTAATTTACTTTGTAAATTAATATCCATTTCACATAACTCATCTAAAAACAATGTCCCCCCATCCGCCTGCCCTGCAGCACCCAATCGGTTTGCAATTGCTCCAGTAAAGGCACCTTTTAAATGGCCAAATATTTCACTTTCAATCAAATCTTTGGGGATAGCAGCACAATTAAGTGCAACAAAGGGCTTGTCGGCACGATTAGAGGCTTGATGAACTGCCCGTGCACATAGCTCTTTGCCAGTACCACTTTCACCGGTAATAAAGACTGTAGCTTTACTCGCTGCAGCAGAGCTAATAACTTGATACACCGATTGCATTTGCTTGGAGCTACCAATCAAGTCAAAGTAACGGCCATTTTCATAAATATTTTTATACTTGGTAACCGTTTGTTTTAAATCTTTTATTTTGAGAGTGTTGTTAATAGTTATACGAAAACGTTCTGCCTCTACAGGCTTTTCTAAAAAATCACTAGCGCCTAACTTAATCGCTTGAATCGCCATTTCTTTGGTAGCATGCCCAGTTAATACAACAACTTGCGGAAAGTTATCAGGTTCTAGCTGAGCTAGAATATCTAGCCCGTTCATGTCGGGTAACATGACATCAAGCACTATCAGGTCGGGTTTTATTTTATTAATAATATCAAGAGCGGTTGCCCCATCATTTGCCACCAGTGTGTTTACACCTGTCGGTAAAAGATAAGACTGATACATCATAGCAAGCGACTGGGTGTCTTCTACAATCAGTATTGTTGGTGGCATAATCCCATTCCTTTTAGCGACTCGCTAAGAATTATTTAGAGAAAAAATATTAACTTATGGATATTAAGTTAACTATACATAGTTAATTAAATCAAATTCAATTGATGATTATTAATGAGGCATCATCCACTTCTTTAGAAAGCGCAACCTGTGAATTTTTCCATAACGAGTGTGCAAAATCCTCTGCTGAGGAGCTTTGCATAGGGATGATTTTTTTTAATTCAGTCATTTCGTCTTTATCGGTAAAGCGGTTATCCGTCCAACCATCAGTGTAAAGTATAATGTGTTCAACATTATCGAGCTTGGCTTCATATAAAGTATATTGATGATCATTAGACAGCCCAAGCAATGGTCCGGTACCATTTAGCTGAGATAGCTCACCATTTTTACTGATAATAACCGGTGCGGGATGGCCAGCATTGAGCCAATACAACTTATTATTTTCTAAAAAACAAATCATTAAAGTGACTAAGCTTGATTTACATAATTGCTGTTTATAAAGCGCATTATTCAGCGCAACGAGCATTTCTTGATACGCTAACCCGGTCGCTAAAAAGCCACTTATAAAACCTTTTATAGCAAAGCTTTCTTTGAGCGCTTGTAAGCCATGACCCATCATATCACCGAGTATAAAAGCAGTACCTTCATCATTTATTGGCATAAAAAAGTCACCGCCATTCCCCAAACTAATAGAGCCAAAAATATGCGCTGTTTTACCATGCCCTAAAAGCACTTTAGAAGGTGTTAATCCGAATGTACTTTGATAGGACAAGTATGCAAATCGATGAGTTACTCGCTCTATGCTTTGTAATAACTTATTTTTTTTAACTGGTTTTATTAAGTAATCATCAACCCCTAATCGATTAATTTTACTGATCACTTCTTCGCTATCATCGCCAGTTAACATCACCACCGATAACTGAGATTTTAAATTCGATTTATTAAGCTTTTCCAGTAATGGCTCACACGTTCCTTGTTTAAGTTTATGATCAAGTAACAATATACTAGCATCAGAGGTTAAAATAGCTTGCCAACCAGCCTCTATGTTTTCGCAGGTGATGACATTAAATTTATCTTTTAGGTAGGCGCTCATTAATGCCAACTGAGTGATGTCATCGTCGACATAAATAATACTCGGTCGCTTATCAATGTTAGTTAAAGGAAAAGAAAAATAGTTTTTACCTGCTCGCGTGTCATAGGTAGCATCAGCAAAGTAATGGCGAATAAGCTCGACCCCCATCCCTCCTTCTACCAACTCATCCGATGCTAATGTCCATGATGAGTTGTTTTGTTTAAATAAATTATAAGGCTTAAGTTCATCTATAAAAGTTAATTGGTAAGTATCATGATTTATTTGGTTAATACGCAACATTATAAGCTGCTCATCGCCCTCATTATGGCGAATTAAGTTAGTTAGGTATTCGGTTGCGACTAAGCCTGCTGCATCCGCTTCATCTCTGGTCACCGATAAAGCGCCCAGTACATGCTTAAGTACTTGGCGTATTTCAGTTAAGGTCGGCCATAATAATTCAAAACGCCGCTCAAATAATATATCCATAAAAGTCTCAGTAATGTTTAAACAACCACTTTTGCTTGTTTATTTTGCTGGTTAAAAAAGCGCACAACCTTGGCCATTTTGAAGAATGTCGTTGGAAGAGCAGTAGCATGCGCTCCCCTAAAGGAGCAAAGCTATGTTGACTTACCAGTAACTTTATATTGCTATGACCCGCTTGCTTAAGTTCTGCAACGCCTTGACATAACGACTCTTCATTATTAATACCTAGCGCAATAGTAACCAAGGTCAGCTCGCTACATAAGCTTAAAGAATGCAGTGGTACATTATTACGATTTAACTTTAATGCTGGCGACATATCCAGCAACACATAATCATATTCTTGCTTTAAACGCAGTACCGCTTCATTTAAAACATGTTTGTTTTTTGCTGAATCAATTGACTCTAAATTGTGAATTGTAAGTACTTCAATACCTTGATAAGGCATAACACTGAGCTGACAGGAAATATCATCAAAACGCCACAACTTAGTCAATGTAGGCAGCTGTTTGTCTAAACGAAACGAACTAATAGGGTTAAGGTCGATAACGAGTACTGACTTATTTTGACTTTTTAAACGTTGAGCAACACTAATACAGGCTGTGGATGAACCTTCGCCACCGTACAAAGAAATAAACGTCACGCACCGTGCTTCATCATCAATCAAGGTGTTACAGATGGTTTCTAGTTCATGGTACTGCCCAGGTATCAAGTTCATAAGCTTATCACCAAGGCAATTATGGTTATAAAGTCGAGGAAGTTATCTTTAAATTGACTAATTAGGTCTTGGCCTTTATCGGGCACATATAGCGTATCTCCAGCTCTAAGTACCGGAATATTGGCCGAGTTTGGAGACTTTATAAATTCCTCAAGATTAAACACGCGAGATTGTTCTTTACAGCATGAATGGTTAACAACCACTATTTTGTCAATGAGAGCTGAACTTGACGGCCCCCCAGCTTCAGCAAGCACATCTAAAATAGACATCGTATCATCAAAGTTATATCGACCCGGCTTTTGCACTGCCCCCATAATACGAACAACTCGCTCTTTAGGGGTACGTAACCAATCTTTGTCTTTTTCTGGAATAAATATTGTGTCGCCGGGTGACACATGAGGAAATAACGTTTCATCACCAGTTTCAAAATACATCGCTAAATCAAGTTTGCTCACTCGAGCACGATTACCATTACGGTGCGTAACTCTAATATTACGAATATCCGCACTACCATTAGGACCATCTGCTGCTGCCAAAATATCAATAAAATGCATATTGTCATTGAACGCATAGCGCCCAGGGGAACCTACTTGCCCCATGATATAAATAGACTTGCTCGATTCTTGACGTATCCATTGCGATTTATTGTCTCCGGGGTCTACTGGTAACTCTTCAACAATAATAGTATCGCCAGCAATTAAACTCGGCAGCGCAATTTCACCGTTAGTAATAGTGTATTTTTCAAGATCAAATCGTTGGGTGACATCGCCATTTCGCAAAATTTTAATATCGTTCACGTTAGCCCCTTTAGTAGGGCCACCAGCATGCGCTAACAAATCAGTAAAGTCCATTTCATCACTCCACTCATAACGACCAGGAGATTGAATAGCACCTATAATTTTAATCGCTCGTTTTGTCGGAATTTTTAACCAGCTTTTTTCGTTAACATCTGTTTTTTCAGGAACAAATATTACATCACCGGGGTTTAAATCGGGCACTTTAGCGGTGGTTAATCCCTCACTATAACCCTGTAAATCAAAAAGTATGCTCTCTCCAGCAGGGGTTAATATTTTTATTTGCCGTGTTTCTGCAAAGCGCGTTGGGCCCCCTGCATTTGCTAAAATGTCTAAAAAGTTAGTACTGTCGGCAGCCTCATAGGCACCGGGCTTTTGTACCTCACCCATAATATAAACCGTGCGCGATGTGGTATTTACATCATCCACCATAATCGGCACATATATGGTTGATCCCGCTTTTAGTAGCGGCATGTTGCTATCGGTAGGTTTATCTAAATATGCTTTTAAATCAAAAATAACAGGAGCTTTATCAACGATCACTCTAATTTTAGTTACATCCGCATAGCGAGTAACCCCTTCCGCACGCATCAGCGCATCTAGAAGCGTCATATTTTCTTTAAACGAAAAACTACCAGGGTTATGCACTTCGCCAAGCATAGTAATGGCACTGTTGTCGCTTGCATCCCCTGTAGCACTAAGCGTTTGTGCATCAAAATCAATTTGTACGTTACCAAGGAGTGGAGAAACAGGCACAAACACAGTATCTTCACTTTTAAGCTTTGGTAATAAATTTATGTCGCCTGAGTCTAAATATGCTTTGTAATTAAATTCAATTACTTCATCTTTGCGCCTTATTTGTAAGCGATCGAGCTGTGCGCCAGGTCTTAGGCCATTTGCTTTAGCTATCACCATTTGAATATTACCATCATCGGGAATACTCACCTGAGAGGGTGTGATCACATACCCTAAAACATTAATAAATATATCTCTGCTTCTCAGCTCCACATAAAAGTCATCTATTGCAACAAACAACTCTGCAAGAATAGGTTTAAGTTCTGCCTCTATTTGCGCAACCGTTTTATTACCTACCTGAAACTGCCCCACCTCAGGTATATTAATTTGACCTTTTTTGTCGACCTCAAAAGTTGTTTCAAATTCAAGTTCCCCTGGGACATATAAAAACAGCTTGTTACCTGCTTGTACTATGGATTCATCGGCTTGCGTTGCAAACGTAGAGTTCGTTATTAAAAAGAAAAAAACAAAGACAGTAAAAATAAATCTCATACATTACTCCTTTTTCTTTTCAATAATTTTAGTCCAATTCATTAGTGACTTTACTTGTTTGCTATTTTCACTTTGCGCGTTAGCATCTAATATAATAGCCTCAACTCGGCGGTCTGAATGGCGTTTTTGCTCACTTTGCTCCGACTCACTAAATGGTTTTAAACTGCCTTGGGTTAAAGTGATAATGTTATAGGTAGGCACGCCATAAACACCCAGCCAATGCTTAACAGTTTCAGCGCGCTTTAAAGCCAGCTCATAATTACTATTTTTACTGCCTACAGAGTCAGTATGCCCGATAAGCAAAATACTAATACTTTCTAATTGTTTAATTAAATCGGCTGCTTGAGCAACCCGTACGGCATATTTAGGGGTTATTTCAAAGGCATTGAATGCAAATTGGTTATCACTATTTAACAACTCCGCTATTTGCTCTTTTACATTAACTAAAGCGGGTTGTTCATCAGTCGATGCAGCGCAATTAGTCAACTTTCTAACGGTATCAAAGTGATTAGCTAATTGATTAAGGCCATGATAATGAATTAATAAGTCGTGCTCCGCGTCTTCCCACATTTGGGCTGCAATTAAACGTCGGATACGATTTTCATAAATTTGAGCTTTTAATAACTGCGCTGGCATACAGGCATTAATATCTTGCGACTTTAATAATTCAAGCTTAAGTTCTAAGTGCTCAAACTCACTACGAACAATACCCTCAGGTTGATTAAATGTTTCATCAAGCTGCTGATCATCTAATGGATAGTTTTGGTATTTTTCGGCCATACCTCCTTGTCCTTCATCCGGCCAAGAAGCACACCCACCTAAAAATATGAAAATGACAATTGCTATGCGCGCCTTCATAAAACTCTCCCTGGTAACCTCTACACAGCGTCAATAAATGGAATGGTTTTATCCACTCTTAATAAATTCATTAACTTAAACGGTTGTCCTGTGACATTAAGTAAAGATAGCTTATTACTATGTTTTTCAATTCTTTTATATAGAAAAACAATAGCACCTATTCCTGAAGAGTCGATAAATTCGGTTTTAGAAAAGTCTAAAACAACAAAATTCGAGTCTTGCTCAACGAGCAGCTCAAACTGATCTTTTAGCTCATCGACAGCAAAGCCTGAAAAGTCATCAGGAATGGTAATAACGGTTTGATCGGTTTTGTTAGCTACATTTTTCATTTTAATTACCTATTAAAAGTATGAACTCAAATAGACAGTTACAAGAAGAATGCCAAACTTAAACCACTGAAATATATTAACTTTAATGGTTTGTTAATTGATTTTTGAAATAGAAGTGCATAATGCAATTGCTTTTTGGGTGTGCAATTGCATTATGCGAAGCGGGTTATTGGCCTTTACCAGTAAAAATAACAACCAATGTTTTAAATAAAATAGTCAATTCCATATAACACCAGCTACGAGCTGATGAAGTGCTCAACATATAGGCGTAATCCCAACCAATTTTATTGCGTGCATCATCAATAGTTTCATCATAACCATTCATCACTTGTGCTAACCCAGATATGCCTGGTTTTATGCCATAGGTACGCTGACAAAAATACGGAATATCTTTTTCAAGCTTGGAATAAAAAATAGGTCGTTCAGGACGTGGCCCTATCAGCGACATATCGCCTATGAGTACATTCCATAATTGTGGTAATTCATCTAATCTTGTTTTGCGAATAAACCGCCCTACTGAGGTAATACGCGGATCATCTTTACTTGCCCACACCGCTCCACTTTTAACCTCAGCATCAACCACCATAGAGCGAAATTTTAATACGTTAAAAAGTGCCACAAAGTCATCATCACTCTGCCCTACTCGTAACTGTTTAAACAACACTGGTCCTTTAGAGCTGAACTTAATCACCAATGCAACCATGAGCATTACAGGAGACAGAATAATTAGGCCAATAGTAGAGCCTAAAATATCAATGCCGCGCTTTACTGCTCTAATCACAAGATTATTAGACTGCTTAGTTTGGTGAACGCGCTGCCAATGCTCACTATATTCACCCCGTTCAAATTTAATAATCCCCCAAAAAGCACACAAGTATGCCGCTACAATATAGTTAATACTGTCGAACACCGGCCATTTAGTCTTTATGCTCAAAAGCTGTTTTAATGCACCCAGTCCATGTACAACGGCTAATGTAATACAGGCTACTTTGGCTAAAAACACGTTAGAAAAAACCGCCAGAAAAATTAGTAATCCATAAATCAGTACCAGTATAATGGGCATAATGCCACGTAATACCTTGTGCGAAATATAATTAAAGCTTACCCAGCCTAATTTTGGATTAAATAGCTCAGACAGCATTTTAATTTGTTGCCAATTGCCAGCACCTAACCTTACTCTTCTTGCGTAATCATGGCTTTGTTTATCGCATTCACGTTCAACAATGTTGATCTCGCTATTTACTAGCGCTTTACCACCTTTATTAAGTGCTTTCATCGACAAAATAAAATCATCGTTTATAGTGCTCGCATCTAATAACTGAGCATATTCGGCGCGTATAGCAAACATGGCACCAGGTACGCCAATAACAGCGCCTAATGATGACTCCATACTTTTTAGTTTATTTTGATATTGCCAATACTGTTGCTGCTCTTTGGTGGCTAAGTCATCTAATATATAAACCCCAGTGATCACATTGACCTGAGGGTCTTTAAAATCAGTATCAATTTTATTTAGTACATCAACGCTCAGTAACGCACTAACATCGGTGAACAGTAATACATCGTAATTTGGCTTGGTTAGTTTTATTAACTCATTAACACCAAACGACTTGCCTTTATTGACCTTATTAAAATGCAAATGGCACACTACATTTTGCTTTGCAAGATGCGATTGAGCAATCATCGCCTCGTCATAGGTTTTGTCTGTACAGCCATCAAGGTAAATATGAATAGCATACTGCTCTGTGCTGTATAACATAGAGCCCAGGTTATAGAGCTTTTCACGAATATGTTCTTGCTCGTTGTAGGCGCACATTAAAATACCAAAGCGCGTTGTTGGCGGGGTAGCGCTTGATTCGACGTTTACTTCATCGTTACTAAAAATCTTTAATAACAATAAGTAACCAACATGATGGTACAATACCAACACAATCAAAATCGCCAATGTAATCAGTAAAAAAGTCATTGTAATCCCCTTATGAAGCTAAACCATTATAAAAATGGTCATAGGCTTCACTCATTGTGTTTGCATCCGCAATTGAGAGAATATACTCTCGAATGCATTGCCCGTGCTTCATTTCCAATGCTTTCAATAGGGCAAGTTTTAAGCCAAAAGAATCATTAGGCTTTACTAAAATACCCTGCTCATTACTGACCACTTCGCTAATGCCACCGACATCAGTTGCCACTATTACTTTGCCACATGCCATCGACTCTAAAATAGATAGAGGTAAGCCCTCTCGTTGCGAGTACAAGCACATCACATTAATGGCAGAATAAAATAATTCCATATGCTGCACATTTCCTAAAAAATGTACTCGCTCTACCACACCTAGTGACACTGCAGCACTCATCAATGAAAAACGTAAACTGCCATTACCAGCAAATACGAGTTCAATCTCTTTGGGTAGCGCGGGCAGTAATTTAATTAAATCTAAATGACCCTTACCTGGCTCTAAACGCGCAGAACAGCCGATAAGTTTTTTGTCGTGCGGTAAGTTAAGCTTAATCCGTGCAGTAGCGTCATCTGTATCTATAAACTGCTGAAAATCAATGCCGTTAAGAATAGTACTATCAGCTTTAATAGCAGTTTCGTTATAAAACTCATTAGCGACCACGTTTGCATCAGCCACCCAATGGATTTTAGTTAGCTTATTCAACACCTTTGTAATCACTCGCTGTTTAAAGTTTTTTAAATACCACGCATCATGAATTGTCGATACGTGTTTAACACTCGGGTTAACTAAACAGGTGAGGCTAGCGTAAAGCATTGGGCCAATATGATGGCTATGAATCACTGTAATATTATGTTTTTTAATTATTTCACTAAGCTTTTTAATTACACTTAGTTCAAATCTAGGGGCTTTGTTTAGGCTTATAAGTTTTTGCTCAAAGGCTGACAGTGCTGGCCATTCATTTACTGCATCCCACTCAGTCCCTTCCAAAGAAACAATAATACTGGTGTCTGCAAATCGACTTTTTTGCATTAAAGTCACGGCCATTTTTTCCAGCCCACCTATTTTAAAGTGTTGTACTAAATGTAAAACATTCATGTTAATTTCCCTCGCTAAGGAAGTGCATTGATGGACTAACCCCAGCATGTAACGTGCTGTGACCAACAATGGGTAAAATGGTAACCACGTCTAGTGACGATAGTTTTTCAATGGTTTGAATATCTTTTAAATGACTGTCGAATAAGGTAGCAACAAACACACAGGTGACACTGGTAAATATGCCTAAAACAATACCCATAATAATGGCCACCACAAGTGAAGTATTAATTGGTTGAGTGGGACTATAAGCTCGCTCAATGGTTTTAACTTTGTCAGGGCCTTCATACTTAACCAGCTTGCCTGTCACTTTTGCCATTTCGTAACGCCCTAACATGTCTTTGTATAATGACTGTTTAACATCGTAGTCACGCTCGAGCTTTCTAAGTTGTTTTTCTATATCACTGGTTACTAATAAGCGATCACTTACTGAATTGACTTGTTTTTCTAACATGTCGTATTCTTGCTGATGCTGCAGAACATTATTTTTAGCTTCTTCTAGAGCGAGTATTTGTGACACCAACACATTACTTTCATTGTCATTTCCACTGGGTAAGGTATTAGCCATTTGCCAAAGCTGATCAATATTAGTGGCATCAAGGCCTTTACCACTTTCAATTAACGCTTGTTGCCGCGCTCTAATGCTGAGTAGTTCGCGCTTTTTTGAAACCACTTTGCTGTGTTTATCGGTATAGCGGGTTTTTAAAAAACTGAGCTCTGATTCTGCAGTAATTATTTTCTCTTCTATACGACCGAGAATCGGGTTTGCTTGACCCATTTTTGTAGTAAGTGCCTCAAGCTTGGCATTAGCGCCTGAGAGCACAATGGACTTTTGTTGTTGATCACTTAATAACTTATCGAAAGTTTGCCTATTACTGTGTAAAACAGCGGGTAAGGTATTACTGTTTTTTGCTTTAAAGCTTGCCAATGAAGCCTCAGAAATCTCCAACTCTTCTCTTAAACTTACCAGTTGCTGATAAAAAAATTGCTCAGAGGTATCCAGTGATGCTTTCGTTGGGGCTAATAAACTTTCTATAAATTTCTCTACCACTTTTTCTAGCACCGCCTTCATTTGGGTTTGGTCATGCCAAATAAAGTTAACCCGAACTAGCTCGTCTCCCACCAATGATAAGGAAAGCGCCTGTGAAAGCTCTTGATGTATTTTTTCTATTTTGGCGGGGGATGCATCCTTTGGTACTAAATTGGTTTCTTTTGCCACGGCAATCAGAACTTTGCGGCTGATCACTAAGGTACGCAAAGCTGCCATCCTATTTGATAAATCAAACGAGAACGACAAATCATCTAAATAGGGATTAAGCAGCGCCGATTCTTCTATAAGAATAGTGGCGTGGTTTGTATATTGTTTTTGTGACGTTGCCGCGAATACAATCACTACTACGGGTACAATCAGCAACGGCAAAACAAATAACTTTGCCCTGGTGTAAACAGCGTACAAAGCTAAATAAAGTAATCTTTTTATTTGCTCTCTAACTAACATATTCGCTACCCATTGATTTGCATATTGCTATGCGAAACTTTGCGGCTATTTGCAAAATAAAAATTTACAGCGTAAATAGCCTTCTTTAATGGAGTAGTTGCACAGGGCGCGCCAATATTATAGTTATGGTTTAATCGGAGGGATTTAATATTTGTAGATCGTTGATCACAGTGAGAGCTTTTACCGGCCAGCTATGCTCTTTCGCTATGTTTTTTTGGACTGCATGCAATAAACTTAATTTTGCTTGACTGAGTGACAACGCCTGATCAATTTTATCAATAAAGTTATTCTGTGACTGAGCGATAAAAATTTGCGAGTGATAATGATTCACTGCCGCGAAATCGGTTGCGACTATCGGTTTACCTACCGCTAAATATTCTTTTAATTTAAGCGGGTCGCAAGCCCTAATTTGCTCATTATCGACAAATGGTAAAATAGATACATCCCAATGAGCCGAGAAAGATACCAACCGTTTATGCTCAACCGCACTAATATGCGTTACATTTTTAAACTGCAACAACCCTGAAATGGGAGTGGTAATATCGCCAACTAATACCAATTGATATTGCGGCCTAGCAGTGGCCAACGCCATTAACAAAGGGATATCTAGCCAGGCATTGATACTGCCATAAAAGCCAATAATGGGGGTTTTAATAGCGCTGATTTCTGCGGCTTTGTCGACATTACTCGTAAATAAATCAAAGCTCACGCCATGTGTTAGTAACTTAGTTTTTTCAGCAGGCATTTTAGTTTTTAATAACTCGCTGATCACATAAATAAGATCTGCGTTTTTAATCAGCTGCTGCTCAAAAGGCGCAATCAGCATAGGATCAACCCCAGCCAGCGCACTAAAATCGTCACCACAATAATAAATTAGCGAGTCGGTGGCTCTTTTATCAAACAGATAGCATGCCGTTGGCACACTTAACCAATATACAATAGGTTCACTGGTTTTATGAGCACCAATATGACGAGAGAAAACCCAACGGTTATAACAGCGCACTAAGCGATTATCATGCCATGGTAAAATAGGCAGTTTATATACCGTCATATTTTTAGGCGTGGCTATTTTACTATTATTAGAGGGTTGAAATAGCTGCTTAAATTTATTAAAAATACGTTTTATATCGTGCAGCTTTACGCTAGGTTTACGCATTCCTACAGAATTAACCCAATTCACTTGCTGTCTTTTTGCAAGCTCTGAAAATAAATGCTGAGTACTACTAGGGTGGCTCCCCCAATCTTCTGCAAAAACAATAAATTTCATTCGTTCACTCCACTATATTTTTAACTACTTTAGCCGGATTACCTGCGGCAATAGTAAAATCGGGAATATCTTTGGTTACCACACTGCCCGCCCCTATAATGGCTCCTTTACCTATGGTTACTCCAGCAAGTACCGTAACACCGGTCCCAATCCATGCTCCACGCTTAATAATAATATCGCCAATTTGACTCTCGTCATCACTTTGGCCGTTCGCACGACGTTCACAATCAATTGGGTGACCAGGAAAGCCTGCTAAAAAAACACGTCCCGCAAGTCTTACATCATCTTCAAGTACAATTTTTCGTCCTACCGAAAACGCATTTTGCCAGCCAATATCAACATTATTACCAATACTTAATAGAGGCTCACGCTCATTACTTACACGGCCACACAAAGTGCTGATCCCCGAGATCCTGACATCGTTTTTACATTCAACCCTTAATTTACCAATTACCTGAGGCATACCCGAATATAAATATAAACGTTTTTTACTGCCTTGAATTTGGCTTTTAAATAATGGGGTGTAATAAAATATTCTCAGCAGTTCATGAACAAACTGCTTTATAAAATGGTGCAGATGATAAAGCCCACTGTGTAGTAGAGGAATAACGGGTAGCTGTGGATTACGCAGCGACTTTGCAAATTTAAACAAACGTTTTGCCGAGGGGCTGTTACTATTTTTTAGCCAATACTTTAGTTGGGTCACCATAAGACGAATCCTTATTACTATCGATAGTCAGCTTTTCTAGGGCAATGGTCAGCGACAAAATGATGTACAAAGGCCACGTAAAAGCTTGAGTTAAAAACGTACCTGCAACCATAAAACCAATTAAACCGGCTTTTAGCGCATTAGCATTCACTGTCACTTCAGGATTAAAGTTAAGCTTATTAATGCAAAATACTCGAGACAAGCTGCGATAAATACTGGCGATAACCAGTAAAAAAATACATATACCAACAAAGCCTGTTTCACCAAGCACCTGAAACCACGTACTATGCACTGCATGGTTCTTGCCATCCCAGTGCGGGCTATAAAAGTAATAGTTTACGAAGAAGTTATTTACCCCAACTCCTGTTAGAGGGTTAGCAAGCGCCATGTTTATTGCAGCTTGCCAAGCATATATTCGACCCATAGCAGACTCGTCAACTCCACTTTCAGCAGCACCACCACTTTGCCTATCTGAAATCCCCGCAAAGACCATCATGGCAAGCATGGCAACTGCCCCACATGCAGCCACAACCACTGGATTTTTTACCTTTTGATATAAAAAGAAACTCAAAATAGCAGCAATACCTAACAACCCGCCTCGACTTTGCGTAGCTATCACTCCTGAAATAGCCAAAATTAAACCAACGCCCGCAAATAATCGTCGATATTTATTATTATGAACATTAAAAAGTTCAGCAGCTAAAAAAGACACGGGAAACATCAGCACTAAAGATAAATCATTAGGATCGCCCAGCTGTGAACGATACTCTCGAGAAATAGTGACACGGGTGCCCTCAACTAGCCCCACACCATTAATTTTGTTATTCAGTGCCACCAGCGCAATGGCCACACCAGAAATCATAATTCCTAGTCTTACGTAACTAAAGTGAGAAAATCGCGTTAACCACCAGCTGATCACAAACACCATAATAAAAACTTTAACCAACACTCCAGACCAATACTCAATAGCAACGCCACGGTTTGAAGCCGAAAACACACACACAGTAAGCCACACAAACCAAATGACAAAAATAAGATGAGCTGAGCTCCAATGCGGTTTTAATGTTTTGGAAATAAATAAATGCCAGAAAATGGCCAGTAAAGAGGCTAGCGCTAAGAGTTTAGGGATTTTAAGCGGCATTAAAAATACAAATGCCTCATGAATCCTAAAATAACTAAATAAAATAAATAAGATAATAAACACAGTACTAATACGCACGGCTAATACGCCAGCAAATGGCAGTAACAATAAAGCAAAAGCAGCTATGGGCCCAAATAACGAATATAAGCTTAAAATAAGCGCCGTTATCACTAAGCCATTTATTAATAAGTAATGCTCTTTATACCAGTTAACCATGCGCCTTCCTTGCTAAAAGCCGTTGCAATATTCCCGTGATGTGGTGTTTATACTTTTTAAACAACACCGCAAACAAACATATCAACACAGCAAACTGTCCTACAATGTAGTAAGACACTTGCGTCACACTTAACGAAAACACAAGAATAAAGCACAGCCAGCTAGGGAGCAGACTGTGTACTTTAAATGCTAAATGCTCTAGCTTTTGACTAATAGCTACAAACAGTAGCGTTTTTAAAATTTGCGCCAACGCAAGCGATACAACCGCACCTAATATTCCCCATTTTGGCACTAAAAAACTTAATGCAATTAATACGCTTGTAGCACTCACTGCATTAATAATAGTCACAAACAAACCGTTATAGTGAATATAACAACCAATATTAAGTAAATCGCTATGGTGCCTCAGCACAACAATGAGTATTAAACTGGGTAATAGCCACGTATTAAGTAAATAACCTTGTGGTAAAACGAGAGTGAATAAGTGCGGGGCTACAAGTAGCATGATGCTGCAAAGGGCAATCGCAATTTCGAGGCTTAATTCACATAAAAACACATAGTGACTGCGGCTTGAGGTTAACTCGTCAAAACGGCGTGAAAACCACCACATTCTGATTGGCTCAAATGTGAACGAGGTCATGACTGCAAATTGCAGAGCGACATAATATTGAGCGAGCTTTTCTTTGCCCACACTGGCTGCAATATACCAGTTTTCTGCGCCATTATTAGCGTACACAAAGAGCGAAGAGATAATAATGCTTAACAAAAACAGCGTATTCTTAGGCGTAATATTCCATGCGATACATTTAAAACTAATATTAATCGTGCGTGCTATTTGCCACAGTGACAATATCAGTACAATAAAACTCGCTACCACACCAGAGAGCATAACGCCGGTTACACCAAAGCCTAGATATAGCAAGACGATGGTGAGTAGAGTTTGCCCTACCCCTTGTAAAACAGCTAAATAGCAAAACTGCTTAGCCATTTCGTAATATCGAAAAAAGCAAAATACAATCGACAATACCGACGAAAATGCCAAGTTAACGGCTAATAGTTGCAGATCTATCTGGTTAACAGAGATAGGTAATAAATTCAGCAATAGGTCAGCAAACAATACAACAGCAATTACAAATGCAGTGCTTAACATACTACATAAAATCAACGCATCCCTAAATAAAGCCTGCTTACAAACAACGCTTTTCATTTGCTGTTTAAAAAGCAGTTCAGGTAACCCTAGGCATAACAACAAAGACATTACGGCTGAAATAGAGACTAAGAAATTAAGCTCACCAAACTGTGACGGGCTTAAAAGACGAGTTGAGATAGGGAGTAAAGCAAAGCCAAGCCCTTTGAGCAATAATGTTGATAATCCAAAATAGGCTATTTGCTTCAGTCCGTTCATCTTCATTCCTTAAGAGTTTTGCACCCAAGATGACAGCTTTTTAGCTTGTGAGCTGGCATTAAATTTATTTGCAACCAACCGCTTAGCATTGATACCTTTGGCATATCGTTCATACGGATTAAGCTCACAGAATTGAGTTAAAATAGTCTCTAAACCAATAATGCTTGAAGGCTCACACTTAAAGCCAACAGAATCATTTACAATTTCTTTTGCCCCCATAAGCTTGGTCGTTAGCACAGGAATACCACTTGCCATAGCTTCTTTAAGAACTACTGGCCCAGTGTCTCTGTCACCATTACTAGATACACAAAATGGCGCAACCAGTGCCGAGTAATTACTGGTATTTTTTGATAACCAAAGAGGCGTACGACGCCCCAAAAATCGAACATCTTTATCAAGACCGAGTTCTTCACACAAAAATTTTAAATCATTCATTAATGGGCCTTCGCCAACGATGTCTAAGCATATTGCGTATTTTTTACTTAATTTTTTTATAGCGGGTAAAAGAAATTGCAGTCCTTTTTTCTCAACTAAGCGTCCAATAAATAACAGTTTAACTGACTCATTAAGTCGATTTGGAGTGCAGCTAAATAGGCTTAAATCAACACCGCAATGCAATAGCTCAACTTTTCCTACCTTGTAATTACTTAGCTTTTGAGCCATGTCTTTACACACAGCAACCGAGAAATCACATAACGAAAGTTTAAGTTTTAGATCGGTATCGTTTACATACACATCATGACCATGGCCGATTGAAGAGACACTGATACCCGCAATTTTGCTAGCAACAATCGAATATGCCAGCGGTGCATGCATAAAGTGACAATGTATATGGGAGATACCGTGCCGCTTAATTATTTCTGCGATGTTTAACCCATACCCTAGAAGCGACATGGCTGAGATTGAGGTAAAGCGAAAAGCAATTTTGGTAGCATTAAGTGCTGCTAACGGTTTCAAAGTTGCAAATTTAGCAGCAGCACCAAAAGACTTTTTAATAATAATTACATTTACACTGCTATCAAGGTTGGCACTGGTATTTAAATTTTCAAAGGTAATAACACTTACTTTATGCCCTGCTTTAACAAGTGCATTTATTTCTGTGACCACAAAAGTTTCCGACGGGATATGGAAGCTTGGTACAACAATACCTATATGTTTCATGCTAAATACTCCAAAAGATTCTAATGGTTATTTCGCAAGAACTGTGCCCGGTTAAAAAGCACTGAAAGTGGTAAGATTTAAGTCAATTTGCGAACATATATTGCAAAATGCAAAGCATTAGACAAAAAACACCCCACAAAGCTATAAAAATACTTGGCGCTTAACTTGCGTAGTACTTACCTAGTTAATTAATAGAAGCCAGGGTGCAGCTCATGAATATAGAAATAAGCGTTATTATCCCAAACTACAATTGCAAACAGTATTTAGCAAAGGCACTGAGTAGTGTTATTGCTCAAAAAAATGTCAGTCTAGAAATTATCGTTGTAGACGATGGCTCAACCGATGGCAGTGTTGATTGGTTGAGAAAAGCGCAGAACACATTTCCACAGCTGGTTATTTTAGAACAAGAAAATACCGGTGTAGTTAATGTACGCAACCGCGCTATTGCAGCTTCTAAAGGGGACTATATTGCATTCTTAGATGCCGACGACTATTGGAGTGATGATAAGTTGTATGAGCAATTAGGTTATATGAAAGAAAACCCCGAATGTGTTTTAAGCTTTACTAATTATATGCATGTAAATGAAGATTATGAGCCTATTGTGGATTGCTTTTCTTTTTGGCCTGAGTTTTCAAAATTTGTTGATAAGAAAGATATGGGATATCAAAACTTAAAATCGCCAATAGACTTACTTATTTTTGCCAATGTGATTGGTACCTCTTCGGTTATGGTTAAACGTTCAGCCATTAATTATATCGGCCGATTTGATAACATATTAAACAGCGCAAGTGATTGGGATTGCTGGTTAAAGCTTGCAAGAATTGGTGATGTAGCTTTTTCGCCGCGCGTAGCCATGGATTACTTGATGAGAGCGGGCTCTATTACCGCAAATCGTAAAAACAGGCTCAATGCGATGAAAGAAATTGTTTCACGCTGCAAAAGAGATGCTGGAATGATTGCACAAATAAAAGCACAAGCACGTATATTAGAATGTTACGGTGAATATTATCGAGAAATAGGCGCAAAGTTCAAAGCGTTATCAATTACAACAGCCGCGTTTACGCTATTCCCGCATAAACGTAATTTACGCCATTTATTACATGATTTAAAAACCACATTTACTACTGCACCATAATTACTTTGCTAATACACAACAAGTAGCGTTTAAGCTACTTGTTGTGTATTAGCCTAAAATAAATACTCCATCTAACTTTTTAAGTTTAATGTATAACTTAATATTTTATGATCGCTTCCTTTAAACTCACTCACTTCCAAAGAAGATAAATTAAACTCTTGATTAAAAATACAATGGTCAATTGGCAAGCCCGTCATTAAAGTGTGCTCTATTGCAGTAGGTGCAAAGCTGGTATATGCATTTGCAGCTGCATAACAACTTTGGGCATTAGACCAATTAAAATAGCCAGACCAGGGAACAATATTTAGATCTCCCGCAATAAACCAAGGATCTATCTCTTTTGTACTCGCCTCGTTAATTACTGATAATAATCGATTACGATTATGCCAATGAGTAGCGGTTCTAGGTGAAGGTGGGTGGGCAATAAAAGCGGTAATTGGGTGCTTATCTAATAATAGCTTAAGCTTTATATAACCTAATCGGTCGCCATCTAATTTAACTTGCTGTCTGTGTATAATCGGTAAACGCGAAATAACCACAATCCCGTAAGGGATCCCTTCAACTTCGCGATAACCAAACAAACTGGCTTTATTTAAAAAAGGCGTGAGTAAATGCCGGTTTAAATCGCTAAACTCTTGCAAAACAAGCACATCCCATTGCTGGTTTTGTAAGTTTTTTAGATGCATGTCTACATAGGGATTATTGTAATTTAGATTAATTTGCTTAACTGTTATCGCAGCCTTCGAGGGAGCGACTTCTAATGAATGCAGCGGCACCAGTGAACTTAAATTAATAATACAAATAATCGCAATCACTCCCCCTAGCCATAGTTTTTTTAGCGCAAGCAGTAACAGTGCAAAAAACAACGCAGCAGCTAACAAAGGAAACCGAAAGGATATTAATAAATCAGCGTAATAAAATTGCCACGGATTAAATGCGGCAACAATTAGCATAAATGCAATTACTGTGATGACAGCAATGCTATAACCTCTTCTTGAATTACACCGCCTACTCGAAATAACCTTGAACATGAACGCCCCTTTTTACAATAAAAAAGAATATACCTGAGTATATTCTTTATCTTAACTTTGAGTTTTATCAATTAAGCCGATAAAACTTAACCAGAATTCGACATAATCTGATGTTATCTAATCTCAAACAGTTGGTTTTGTGTTTGAGCATCAAACTGCCAAGTAAAAGCAAGTGGTTGGGTGCTGGTATCGTAAAACCAAATTTCCGCTACTAGCTCTATATCTTGTCTGCTCATCGCAAGGGTAGTTGTGAGTGCCCCTTGCGTTAAAGGGGCTCTAAATAAGCAATTATTGTAATCTGCTCGCTCTGCATTCGATTTTTTCTGACAAATATTCAGATACGCTCTTTCATCACCTCTAGAAAGCGCTACATCAATAGCTAAATTAAATTTTGTTGATAAGTTAAAGTCATTATTGATAACTAAGTTTGCCATTCCTTGGGGCTCAGCTGTTACTGGATCAGCAACTGGTGGAGCTACATTAGTCGGAGCAGGTGCTGCACTTTCATCGCCTCCGCCCCCGCAGGCTGTTAACAGTGATAATGAGCATAAGGTGACGGTTAATTTATTCATTACTGTTCTCCTTTAACAACCACACTCGGTGCGTTGTAACTGTTAAACCACTGCGGGGCTTGCTGACCTGACGACTGCGCAAAATTAGCAAAACGATCATAAGCGTTGGTGATGTCTACCCCTTCAAGTGGATGTAGCCACTGCATACCGACTTCAATCGCCCATGGAAGGCCATTTTCAGTTTGAAAAAATAACTCAGAGGCTTGCTGAGTGGCATCATCTGCACCATTAACAGCGAATAAACTACTATCGAAAGCCTCTGTTGGCGCTTGGTTTTTTAGATGAACCTCCCAGCTTCTTGCATTTTTACCAACTAAAAAGTCACCATGATAAAATCCTTCGCTACCAAAAATGAACGGATCGAGTAGTGTACCAGGTGCATTCGCTAGCGCTTTAGCTGCTTTTAATGGAATAGTCATACTAAACGTTACTTTACTGTTTACGTCACAATTGCTTTCGGTTCTAAAGTAATCACAGCCGGCTTGCTTCGTAATATGTTGCCAAGTATCCTGCATGAAAATCAAAATTGCTTGCTCACGGTTTGCTTCTAATGGCGAGTCTAGTTGTGGCTCTCCATTGATAGTGTAAATGATATTTTGCTCATCAATTTCACTGCTTAAAATAGTATTGGTTGTGCTAGTAGTAGTTTCTGTAAGTCTTACAGCAAAACCATTGTGATAAGTTGCGCCCACTCCAACAAGTTGACCATCAATTTTATAGCCAACCACATTACTTCCTTCAATCAGCTGCGTAGTACGATAATTTACAACCACATCATTAAAGTCGTAATCGCCTGAAAACGGCCATTTATCTTCATAGGCAAGCGTTACCCAATCGTTTTCACCAGGATAAACAGCGCTAGCAAATGTGGTTATTGGATAATCTTCCACTTCGCCACCTAGCACTCCACCCGTGGCAGTAATTAATGATGCCTCAGAACCATCAGTAACTCGAAAGCGAGCCCATGTTTGCCCTGCTTTAACGTTACTCGGTACGCTAACTAAAATACTATTATCACCTTTGTTAAGCTGATACTTAGTTACCATGCGTTCGGATTCACTAAAGCCACCATTTTGATCCCAGTCAAACCAAGCATATAAAAAGCTATCAGCTGAGGCGTTGACAATGATTTGGCTATCTTGTCCTGCAGCAATCGCGGTAACAAAGCTAACCCCGTCATCAGAGTCATCTATGGGGTTGTTGATTAAATCGTCATTCGTATTGATATTTTCGCCATCGACCGTCTCACCCAAGTAAATAAGATTACTGCCAGTACTACTAGGATCAAATAAGTGTCGAGCGCCACTTTGCTCAAGACTCGTGTTATATGGACGAGGAGCATCACCAAAATCAATAGAACTATCGGTAACTGCAACTTCTGCAATAGCGCATCGCGCACCATCATTTTGACTAGATTTAGGTCCTGAGGTAAATACGTTTGCTGTTGGTGTGTAGCCAACTACGGGGCTAATACTTAAATCAACTTTATGTATTTTTCCGCTTTTGTTATTACTAAAGTAAAACTGACCGTCAATGTCAAAGTAAGCGGCACCAAATGCGCCCGTATCATCACCAATATCGAGCTGAGTTATAAATTTAGAGGTATTATTAGCAACGTTAATTTCATGCAAATCACCATTTGATTCAACTGCATAAAGTAAATTACTTTGTGGATGAAAGGCAAAATCATAAATTCCTAAATTCCAGTTGGCACTATTAGGTAAAAGCTGTGCATTAATTTCAGCGGTTAGATCTGAGTTTAAATCGATTTCGTAAAGGCCAAACCGAGGAGTATAAACATAATATGAAGCGCGCTGATTTGCTGCATCGCCTGTTACCTGAATGTCACCTACATAAAAGTTAGTATCTGGCAGCCCTGTGATATTTAAGCGAGCCATTTGGTAGTTACTGTCTATTTGCACCACACTTTTTGGTGCTTGGCGACTAAAGCCATACAAATACTGATCTTTATAATTAAAGCCAATGGCATTTACGCTTTCATTGTTTGCCTCAGTAGCAAACGTTAAAGTCGCGGCTAACACCGTAGGCTTAGCCGATACTAAATCTATACCGTATAACTGTGCTTTAGCATCTTGCATTAAAAAAGCCTGGCTTGGACAATTCTCAAATGGCTGACTAAAAACGGTGCAAGGCCACAATACACAGCAAACTTTTCCGAGATGGGTTAATTTCATACGTAAGCCCTCTATAGTTACATAGTTGAACTAATGCAGACTTTATTCCAAACTTTAACCTATTGAATTTAAATAATAATAAAAAATTACATCACTTAGATATGCAAGTTGCAACACATGTCTTTGCATTATGCGAGAGTAAAAATCACCTTCACAAACTCTCTGTATCTATGCTCTTAGACACGGGCTATTTGCTCTAAGTATGCAGCAGTTGAGTAAGCTTCATTAAATAAAGTACAATAGTAAAATTAAGGCAGGCCTTTTTAACGGCTGTGCTTGTTCATTTTAGGTAAAAAATCATGGCACACTCTCGCGGAAACTTATTCATTTTATCGGCACCTTCTGGGGCAGGTAAATCTAGCTTAATAAATGCACTACTTAAAAAGCATGCTGATATGAAAGTATCGGTATCGCACACCACTCGCGCACCGCGCCCTGGTGAAAATAATGCAGAACATTATCACTTTGTATCAGTTGATGAGTTTAAAGCGCTGATTGCCAAAGATGATTTTTTTGAATGGGCACAAGTATTTGATAACTATTATGGTACTTCTAAGCAAGCGATTGAAGAGCAACTCGCCGCAGGTATTGATGTATTTTTAGATATTGACTGGCAAGGCGCTCGCCAAGTTCGAGAAATAATGGACGACGTAAAAACTATCTTTATTCTTCCGCCATCAAAACAAGAACTAGAGCAACGTTTAAATAATCGCGGCCAAGACTCTGCTGAAATTATTGCAGGTCGAATGGCGCAAGCTCAATCAGAAACCTCTCATTACAACGAATACGACTATGTTGTAGTGAATGATGATTTTGATACTGCTCTATGCGATTTAGAAACCATAGTAATTGCACAGCGATTAACGCTAAAAGCACAAACAACACGTCATCAAACTTTAATTAATGAGCTGCTCAAGTAATCTAAATTACGATTAATTTTCGGTTCATGCCTTAAAATAGATAAAAATTAACCACTGGCTATTGGCGAAACTTGCTGCGTGCAGTAAACTACGCCTTTGCTTTTAAATTATTTTGGAGTGCTAAGATGGCTCGCGTAACAGTTGAAGATGCAGTAGATGCAATTGGTAATCGTTTTGACTTAATTTTAGTTGCGGCCCGTCGTGCCCGCCAAATTGCTGTTGGTGGTAAAGATCCACTAGTAGATCCTGAGAACGATAAGCCGACAGTTGTTGCTTTACGTGAAATCGAACTTGGTTTAGTTGATAATTCTTCAATGGATGTTATTGACCGTGAAGAACAACAACATCAAGAAGCGGCAGAACTAGCTGCTGTTGCTGCCATTGTTGGTGGCAACCAATAATCAACCGCCCGGTCTGATTTAGCTAACGGCATAGTTTTTCAACTATAGCCGTTGGCAATCCTTTGTTTTCATCGTATATTCGTAACTTATCCTAACTTATTTGCTTCACGAGAACATTGGAGTGTGAATGTATCTTTTTGAAGGTCTTAAAAAGAAAATCTCAAAATACTTGCCAGCAGACGATGTTGAGCTAGTTCAAAAAGCCTACGTGGTAGCCCGAGAGGCTCATGAGGGTCAAACTCGTTCAAGTGGCGAGCCTTACATTACTCACCCCGTTGAAGTCACTCAAATATTAGCAAGCATGCATCTTGACCATGAAACGCTCATGGCAGCACTCATGCACGATGTGATTGAAGATACCGATTTTAGCCAACAAGATTTAGCTGAAATATTTGGTGAAACAGTAGCAGAACTCGTAGAGGGTGTGAGCAAGCTTGATAAATTGAGCTTCAAAGATAAAAAAGAGTTCCAAGCTGAAAACTATCGGAAAATGATTATGGCAATGACCCAAGATATTCGGGTTATTTTAATCAAGCTAGCTGATAGAACACACAACATGCGCACATTAGGCGCACTTCGTCCTGATAAACGCCGCCGTATTGCTCGTGAAACCCTTGAGATTTATGCACCAATTGCTAATCGTTTAGGTATTCATGATATAAAAAATGAGCTAGAAGATTTAGGTTTTCAAGCACTGTACCCTATGCGTCATCGTGCACTTAAATCGGAAGTGGCTAAAGCGCGTGGTAATCGCAAAGAAGTTATTTCAAATATTCAAACTGAAATTGAAGCTCGCCTTGAAGAATCTGGCATAAAAGCGACCGTATCAGGCCGTGAAAAGCATCTATACAGTATTTATAAAAAAATGCTCAACAAAGAGCTGCTGTTTAACGAAGTCATGGATATTTACGCATTTCGTATTGCAGTAGACTCTATGGATACCTGTTATCGCGTACTTGGTGTAGCTCATAACTTATATAAGCCAATTGAAACCCGCTTTAAAGACTATATTGCTGTACCAAAAACTAATGGTTACCAATCATTACATACTTCTTTAGTTGGCCCGCATGGTATTCCTGTAGAAATTCAAATCCGTACTTTAGATATGGATCACATGGCTGATAAAGGGGTCGCAGCTCACTGGATGTATAAAAAGTCGGGTGACAATGCGGGTCATACTGCACAACAGCGCGCACGCCAATGGATGCAAAGCTTATTGGAATTACAACAAAGTGCAGGTTCCTCGTTTGAATTTGTAGAGAATGTAAAAACAGAGCTATTCCCAGAAGAAATTTATGTCTTTACCCCAGATGGTCGGATTATTGAACTTCCTATGGGTGCAACGGCGGTTGATTTTGCTTATGCCGTTCATACTGATGTAGGTAATACTTGTGTCGGTGCACGTGTGAACCGCAAGCCTTATCCTTTAAGTAAAGCCATTGATACGGGGCAAACAATAGAAATTATTACCAGTTCAGGCGCTCACCCTAACGCAACATGGCTTAACTTTATTGTTACTGGCAAAGCACGCTTGGGCGTACGCAACTACCTTAAAAGTCAACAGCATGAAGAAGCGTTATTACTTGGTCGTCGCTTACTTGACTCAGCGCTAGGGGAAAACAAATTTGATAACCTGCCAGCTGAAAATATTACCCGAGTGCTTGAAGAGCATGAGCTTTCCTCTACCTTAGAACTGCTAGTAGAGATTGGCTCAGGTAACTTAATGAGTATGCTGATTGCTAAACGCTTGTTACAAAACGACAATGATGATTTAAACGACATCGCAAAGCGTGCCAAGGCAACTATTATTGGTACCGAAGGTATGTTGGTTAATTATTCTAAATGTTGTCGTCCTGTACCTGGAGACGCTATAACTGCCCATGTTAGCCAAGGTAAAGGTTTAACCGTTCATCGCCAAGAGTGTAAAAATATTCGTGGTTGGGAAAATGATCGTTCGAAATACCTAGTCGTAAAATGGGATGATAATCCTGAAAAAGAATACATAGCGACTTTAAGAGTAGAAATCATTAACCACCAAGGTGCGCTGGCTAAATTAACCAATGTGGTCGCCACTACGCAGGCCAATATTGTAGAAATAGCTACCGATGAAAAAGAAAGTAATTTATACGTGATAGACTTAGGGATCACAGTTAAAAACCGTATTCATGTCGCCAATATTATGCGCCGCATACGTGTTATGCCCGATGTACAAAAAGTCTATCGTAAAAAATAAAATAGGAACATCATGAATAAAGCATTTATATCAACGGATAAAGCACCTGCAGCAATTGGTACATATAGCCAAGCAGTAAAAGTGGGTACAGCTGTTTATTTATCAGGGCAAATACCACTTGTCCCAGAAACAATGGACGTTATTTCTGAAGACTTTAGTGAGCAAACACATCAAGTATTTAAAAATATCAGTGCGGTTTGTGAGGAAGCTGGCGGTTCTATTCAAGACCTAGTAAAAGTTAATATTTACCTTACTGATCTTTCAAACTTTGCCATTGTGAACGAAGTTATGAGCCAATATTTTAAACAGCCTTACCCTGCGCGTGCAGCTATTGGCGTTCGTGCACTCCCTAAAGGTGTACAAGTAGAAATTGACGGCATTATGGAACTTCCTTCAACAAACTAACCTCTATAAGCTATGAGCGCCGCTCATAGCTTTTATCCCATTCTATAGCTACACTTTGATGAATTCTTGACTCAAAACTAAAATTCTAGCACTCTGTAATCACGTTATTTTATTAAACCTTACTTTTGTAGTAGAAAAGGATAACTTGTGTTTAAGCTTGCTCATAATGGCAATGTATTGCTCGATACGAGTAAATCTGCACCCACCAGTGCTGCTTTTATCATTGAAGCAATTGAACAATCGCCTTACAGCGAGTGTGAAATCGATCATGACGCCATAAATAACTATTTCAGTAGTGCAACACCTGAACGAATCTTAGTCGTTGCAACACGCCACGATGCAACCTTAATCGTTGAAATCAGCGATGATAAAATGCTAGCCACTGGCACGCTCACTCTCGCCAAAGGTGGCGCAACACTCAGTTTTGATGAAGCTAAAAAAGAATTAGTGAAAGCGCATGTTGCTAGAGGTTATAAACAAGCATTTTTAGAGCAGCTTTTACAAAAGCAATTTGAGCTTCCTCCGGGCTCTGTAGTTAGCGGACCACTCGCTAAAGGACGTTTACCTACTGACGGCCAAGATAGTAAATTTAAAGCCATGGTTAAAACCTTAAAAGACCGCCTTAAAACACCCAAATTAAAAGAAGATGGTAGTGTTGATATGCGTGATTTTGGTAAATTAGCAAGTGTTAAACCGGGTGAATTACTAATCCAGCAGCAACCTGCTACTCCTGGTCAAGAAGGGTTTACCGTGATAGGTGATGTTTTACCAGCCAAACCAGGGCAAGTTCATGCCCTAATTGCAGGTGAGGGTACTGAAATATCAAAAAATAACCCGATGGAATTACTTTCAACTATTGCCGGCGTGCCTGTTGAAATAAATAACGGAATGCGTGTTGACGATATTTTCACTGTTAACGATGTGTCTGTAAAAACAGGCCATATCGACTTTGAAGGTAGTGTAATAGTTAGTAAAAATGTAGAGCCAGGGATGAGGATAAATGCAACAGGTGACATTACCGTTTTTGGTACAGTCGAATCTGGAGAATTAACCGCCGGTGGCGATATACTTGTAAAACAAGGGGTGATTGGCCATCAAAAGCCTGAAGATAAATCACTGTCTTGCAGAATAATTTGCGCAGGTGATGTGCATGCATCACACTCTCAATATTGCTACATTGAAGCTAACAGCATATTACTTGACCGCCAAGCCAGCCACAGCTCAATGAAAGCAAAAAATATAATTCAAATTGGTCAATCAGAACTACCTAAAGGAAAGTTATTTGGAGGTGAAATTTTAGATGCCACTAAACTAATTGCCGGAGAAATTGGTAACGAATCAGGGGCTAAAATGGCAATTAATTTAGCCGCTTCAGCTACTCAAATGACCAAAGATATTGATAGATATTTTAGTGAATTAACAGCTGCAAATGAACAGGTTGATAGCTTACAAGCTGCATTAGAAAAAGCAGATTTAATTAAAGATGCTGATAAAAAAAGCGAGCTCATGAATAAGATTGGATCAACTCAGATACATCATAGTCAACAAGCTGAACAACTAGAAAAGCAGATAGCGAGTTTAGAGCAAAAACTAAATACCATGCTCGATGAAGCCATTTTAACCGTAAATACCGTTTTACATTCTGGAGTGGAAATCCATATATTCAATAAGTTACTTAAAACAACTCGTAACTTTCCACCAAGTAATGTTAAGTTAGAAAACAATAAAATAGAAATTGAGTTTAAAACTTAATTATAAGGGGCTGTTAGTAACAGCCCCTTATTCTTTATAGTAAGCCGTTTACACTGTCATAGGTTTGCGCTGGCCACACACCTACCTGCACTTGCCCTATGTGTTGTTTTTGTAATAACAGCATAGCCAAGCGAGACTGACCAATACCACCACCAATTGTTTGAGGAAATTTACTTTCTAACAATGCTTTATGCCAATCAAACTCTAAACGGTCTTCGTCACCGGTAATTCCCAATTGAGCTTGCAAAACTTCAGGGCTCACTCGAATTCCCATAGATGATATTTCGAAAGCATCTTCAAGAATTGGATTCCATACTAAAATATCGCCATTTAATCCCATATACTGATCACATGTTGGTGTTGACCAATCGTCGTAATCTGGCGCTCTCACATCATGAATTTTACCATCACTTAATGCTCCGCCAATACCAATTAAAAACACAGCACCATATTCTTGAGCAATCGCTTTCTCACGCTGCTTAGCGCTAAAGTCAGGGTACATTTTACGAAGCTCTTCACTGTGTACAAAAGTAATTTTAGCTGGCAAAAATGCTCTTAAGCCAAAGCTTGCACTAACATATTGTTCAGTGGCTTTAATACCTTGGTAAATTGTTTCAACCGTTTGCTTGAGAGTAGATAGCGAACGCTGCGTACTTTCACAAATAACTTGCTCCCAATCCCATTGATCAACATAAACAGAATGGATTGGGCTTAGTGAATCTTCATCAGGTCGCAACGCTTTCATTTGCGTATAAATTCCCTCACCTTGTGAAAAGCCATATTCACCCAAGATTTTACGTTTCCACTTAGCAAGAGAATGCACCACTTCGTAACGACTATCTGCAATCGCTTTAATATTCACAGCCACGGCGTTCTCGTGCCCACTTAAGTTATCCTGTGTACCGTCGCCTACTTTAGCTAAAATAGGCGCTTGAACTTCAATTAAGCCCAGTTTTTGCTCTAATTGCTGCGAAAAGAACTGCTTAACTTTACTTATTTGCTGCTGCTGCTGCACATAATGTGAACTCATAATAATTGGCCTCATTCCCAGTTATTGTATTTACTACTTAGCGCACAATCACGCTTCAATGAGGTTATCGTAACAATTAAACTATTTAATTCAATATCCCATAATAAAAATAGCTTTAAGATATTAAAACCATTAAAAAAGTGGTATAAAAATAACTAATACCATAATTAAAGACGGTTAAATCTATGGAAAATTATCAAATCGATAATCTTGATAAACAGATTCTGCATGCATTAATGGATAATGCGCGTACACCTTATGCTGAATTAGCAAAACGCTTTAGTGTAAGCGCAGGAACAATTCATGTGCGAATCGAAAAAATGAAACATGCAGGGATCATCACAGGTACTCAACTAACCATTAATACAAAGCAATTAGGTTACGATGTGTGTTGTTTTATTGGTATTAATTTGAACAACGCGCGCGATTATCCGCAAACACTTATAAAATTAGAATCATTAGAGGAAGTGGTCGAAGCATATTACACCACTGGTAATTACAGTATTTTTATTAAAGTAATGACCCGCTCTATCGATCATCTACAAGATGTACTAATCAATAAAATACAGGCAATAGAAGCCATTCAATCAACCGAAACCCTGATCTCATTACAAAACCCGATTAGTCGAACAGTGGTGCCTTAAGGTGAAAAATCTCGTATAATTTGCCGAAAAAGAGGACTCCAATGCAGCAAACTCGTTACCAAAGAATCGAAAGTGTACTTTCACGTCGTCAAACCGACCTTACCGTGTGTTTAGAAGACGTACACAAACACCATAACTTATCAGCAATTGTTAGAACGGCTGATGCCGTTGGTTGTCATCATGTGCATGCCGTGTGGCCAGAAAAACAAAAGTGGCTAACCAATAATACCTCTGGTGGTAGTAAAAACTGGTTAGACACACATCTTCACAGAAACATAGATGATGCCGTTGCAAGTATGCGTGCTCATAATTCTGATGTACAAATTTTAGCTACGCATTTAAGTGAAGATGCTGTCGACTTCAGAGAAATTGATTACACTAAACCGACTGCAATTATTGTCGGTCAAGAAAAAACGGGGATCTCTCCACAAGCCTTAGAGTATGCAGATCAAAACATCATTATTCCAATGCAAGGCATGGTGCAGTCGTTAAATGTATCCGTTGCAGCAGCCCTAATTTTATTTGAGGCGCAGCGTCAACGTGATCTAGCTGGTTTATACAATAGAAATATGCTGAGTGAAGAAATTAAGCACCCAATGTACTTTGAAGGCTGCCACCCAATTATTGCAAGGCAATGCAAACAAAAAAACCTACCTTACCCTGCTCTTGATGAAAACGGCGAAATTGTTGCTGATGAACAGTTTTGGCAGGCGTTAAAACATACTTGATGCATATACAGTGTATCAGTACACTTAACTTACTAAATAATAATAATTGAGCCTACATTGTCTAAACCTAGCTTAAGCCAATACCCAATCACAGAACTTAAAGGCGTTGGTCCTAAAATGGCTGAACGGCTTTTAAAGCTAGGTATTAGTACAGTACAGGACATGCTATTTCATTTGCCGCTTAGGTATGAAGACAGAACCCGTATTTATACAATTAGTGAGTTGACCCCTCATAGCCACGTAACTGTTCAAGCAACCATTGAAACCAGTCAAATAACCTTTGGAAAGCGGCGCATGCTGGTTTGCCAAATAAATGATGGTACAGGTAGGTTAACACTACGATTTTTTAATTTTACCGCAGCACAAAAAAATGCATTTAGCACAGGCAAAATAATTCGTTGCTTTGGCGAAATACGTCGCGGACGTATTGGCTTTGAAATGAGTCATCCTGAATACAGTATTAGCGACACTTTTGAACAACAACCAACATCATCAACACTTACGCCAGTCTATTCAACAACCGAGGGGTTAAAGCAGCTCTCTATTAGGGCGTTGAGTGAACAGGCAATAGAATTACTTCAAAAGTATGCAGTAGAAGAGCTACTTCCCCAACAATGGCAACCATCGCAACTACCGTTAAGTGATGCGTTATTATTACTGCATCGCCCTCCTAATGATGTTGATATAAGTGCGCTTGAACAAGGGACTCACCCAGCTCAGCAGCGGCTCGTATTTGAAGAATTACTGGCGCAAAATCTCAGTTTATTAAAAGTAAGAGAACAGGGACAACAAGTTAAAGCCGTTGCACTTGAGCCCACTAATTCATTAGAAACACAATTTTTAGCACAATTACCCTTTGCGCCAACCAATGCACAAAGCCGTGTGGTATCAGAAATTAAAGCAGATATGCAACACGCTTACCCTATGATGCGACTTGTCCAAGGGGACGTTGGCTCTGGTAAAACACTAGTCGCAGCACTGAGCGCGTTAACTGCGATAGCAAAAGGCTACCAGGTCGCATTAATGGCGCCAACAGAGATATTGTCAGAGCAACACGGAATCAACTTTTCTAGCTGGTTTGAAAGCCTTGGAATAACGGTTGCTTGGTTAGGTGGTAAAACAAAAGGTAAAGAGCGCGTAAGTACACTTGCAATGATCGCCTCAGGTGAAGCGCAAATGATTATCGGTACCCATGCGTTATTTCAAGATGAAGTAAAATTTAACAATCTTGTACTTATCATTATTGATGAACAACACCGCTTTGGAGTTCATCAACGTTTATCACTGCGTGAAAAAGGCCGCTTTGCTGATTGTTACCCACATCAACTAGTAATGACAGCAACACCAATACCGCGTACGCTGGCGATGACCGCCTATGCAGACTTAGAAACCTCGGTGATTGACGAATTACCACCTGGGCGGACTCCTATCACTACAGTTGCGATTCCTGATACTCGTCGAGATGACATTATTAGTCGCGTAAAACTTGCCTGTAACGAACAAGGTCGACAGGTTTACTGGGTATGTACACTAATAGACGAGTCTGAAGTACTACAATGCCAAGCAGCGGAAGACAGTGCATTACAGCTAAAAGAAGCATTACCTGAGCTTGCTATTGGCTTAGTCCATGGGCGAATGAAAGCTACGGAAAAGCAAGCCATTATGAGCGACTTTAAAGCGGGTAAAATTCATGTACTTGTGGCAACAACCGTGATCGAAGTTGGAGTTGATGTGCCTAATGCGAGTTTGATTATTATCGAAAACCCTGAGCGCCTAGGTTTAGCACAGCTTCACCAACTACGTGGCCGCGTAGGCCGTGGAGCTACGGCATCTCACTGCGTGCTTTTATACCATGCACCACTTTCACATACCGCACAGAAACGGTTAGGAGTACTGCGCGATAGTAACGACGGATTTGTTATCGCAGAACGTGATTTAGAAATACGCGGCCCAGGTGAAGTTCTTGGGACCAAACAAACCGGCTTAGCAGAATTTAAAATTGCAGACTTAACAAGAGATAAGCAAACCTTAAATCAAGTTAGACCCATAGCACAACAGATGTTGAAGCAATATCCTCAGTATGTAGACCCTCTCATTCAACGCTGGTTAGGCAACAAGTCAAATTACGCACAAGCTTAGTTACTTATTCGCATAAAGCCACATATTAATTTTCCCAACTAGTTATTCCCTATACCACAACTATTTCCCTACACCTTGCGCCTGTTTTTGCACTTTTATGCAGACGTAAAAAAGCCCAACTCTTTCGAGTCGGGCTTTCTTGTATTTGGAGTCGGTGCGCTACTTCGTAGCGACAACGCAGTAGAATGTCTTAGTGCCCACAGCGATGGAGAGAGCCACATAACAAATGCTACGCTCTCATCCTCTGTCGTGTTCTTTTATCCGTGGGTTTCGAGATATTCAACCCACGCTACGATGGTCAGGTTAACGCAGTGCAGCTGATAGCTGACGGCTGATAGCTGATACTTTCACTTTCCTGCAGACGTAAAAAAGCCCGAC
>NZ_QGQU01000011.1:0-25321 GCF_003173795.1 Pseudoalteromonas sp. meg-B1
CACTACCTAAGTAGCTTGGCTGTTAGAACTCAATCTGTACGAGTGCCCACACAGATGATTGCTTTATATTGTTAAAGAACGTTGCGACGTTGTCGCTAGGGATGCGTATAATACATCCTTTATTTTTAGAGTCAACACTTAATTTTAAACTTTCTTACGATGATTTAAACTTAAGTTTTATTTAACTCTCTGAGTAGTTCGTGCCTCGCTATGCGTTGGCGTTCCCCGTCTCAGTGGGGTCGCATTATAGGGAGATCCGAAAACAGATCAACCTTTTTTTTAGATCTTTTTACTGTTTGCTCAACTTTCAAGCAAATACTATTGAAATGGTATGGAAAGAGCTTACTTCAGGTCGTTTTTTGCACTCTTATTAACTATTTACTATAAATTTCATTGCTATGTTCAATTAAGACGTTAAGATAGCAAGTTCACAATGTTAAATTAATGTTTATTTCCTGTTTATTGGTAGATCAAAATGAAATTACCCGATCAAAAATCTTTTATCTTTGCAGTTATTCTTGCTGTTGTTGGTTTTGTTATCGTTAAGTTTGCACTTGCAAGCCTAGCATTAGACCCTGCACTACTATTTGGTGCTGGTTTATTAATTGGTGGACTTGTCATTGCTGCAATGTCATCAGTAAGTGCAGAAGAAGCCGAAGTAAAAACAAAAACACTTTATGTTGGCAATCTTCCTTATCGCGCAAATGAAGGCGTTGTACGTGCTTTGTTCGAAGAGCAAGGCAAGGTATTTAATGTTCGTTTATTGAAAGATAAGAATACTGGCAAACGTCGCGGCTTTGGTTTTGTTGAAATGGCTCAAGCTGATGCGGATAACGCAATTGCTAAGTTAAATGATAGTGAATTCCAACAACGTACTTTAAAAGTACGTGAAGCAAAACAAAAACAAGAAGATGATTCTAACTCTTATCGCTCAGAGTCGGATCAAACAGTGTAACTTGCTTAACGGCTAGTTTATCACTACATATATCAGCCGTTGCATAATACCGCAGCGGCTTTTTTATGCCTGCTTGATCATCGCTTAAATTCAGTAAAGATCTAACTCGCTTAGCAATAGCCGCACCAGAATCTAACAACTCTATATGTGCTTTAAAGTAATCACTAATTGGTTTAGCAAGAATAGGAAAGTGAGTACAGCCTAATACCAGCACATCGATATCTTTATTAATATTTAATCGGTTTAACTCAGCGTGCAGCTTTTCTATATCTAAGTATTGGGTAAAAAAGAATGTTTCTGCCAGGGTGACCAATTCAACACTACTATATAAGCTTGTAGTTATAAGTGAGGCATGCTCTTTAATCAGTGTATCCGTATATGAACTTGCTACTGTAGCAGGGGTTGCCAATAATCCAATATGCTTTGATTGTGTTATTTGTGCTGCGGGCTTAATCGCAGGTACAACCCCTACAATTGGAATATCTGTTATTTGACGTACCGCACTTAATGCAGATGTTGAGGCGGTATTGCAGGCTATAACAATTAAGTCGACATTGAGCGACTCATTTTTGATAAATTGGATTAGTCCACATAAGCGACTAATTATAGTCTGCTGCGACTGTGCACCATAAGGCAATAATGCATTATCCATGAAGTAACTATATTGAGCGTGAGGAATGCTTTGCTTAATATGCTCAAGTACTGTGGTTCCACCTATACCTGAATCAAATACCATGATGTGCGCTGACAAACTACCATTCCTACTCTTTACTTAGAACGGCAGTTTGCCATGAGGCTTTTATAAAAGAAAGTAGTTTTACTCAGCGTCTAGTTTTGCAGTAGCTGTGTTTAATTTATCTAAGTTTTCAAACATGGTGTTAGTGTAATCAACCAGTTTATCTATTTCTTGTTGATCTTGATTTAGCCATTGAATGATACCTGATAGCTGGCTTTCTAATCCTAGTGCTTGCGCTTTAGAGTAAGCCGATTTTAGATCATCATTAAAAGGCGCGACAGTTTCGGCAATGGCCTTTTCTGAGGTTGGCTTAATTTGTTCATACTCTTTAATAGCTGCCACAGTTTTGCTTTGACGTAAGTCCATTGAAAATGCCACCAGCTGTTCATTTCCTAAGCTGAGTTCTTGGGCTTGTTCAAATGCTTTATCTAAATCACCACTGAAAAAGGTTTTACTTACATCTTGTAACTCTGCCATTAAATCATTTATAGCTTGCTGTTCGTCTTCATTAAGCTCTCCATTTACTGACATAGAAAATGACAACTCACGAGACTCAGAAAATTGCGTACTAAATGCTTGTGAGCTTTCAGTTTGCTGATAGCGACTAGATGACTGGGATTGGTAAGCGTCTGCAAAACTAATACTCACCTCATCACCTTCTGCGGTGGTAAAAGTATAATCAGCGCTGTTACTAAGGTTCACATATTGCGATTGACTAACCGTTACGCTTGCTGGCTGAGGATTAAATAAGTTCTGCTCAAATTTATCAAGGCCATTAAAGATGCCCTCTTTTGATTTATCAATACCCTCTTCAAGCTCTTGATTAAATACGCCCATACCTTTTAATTCATCTACAGCTTCATCAACACCTGTTTGCACGCCTTTACGTGCCTGGTTAAGTATATCTTGTAGCTTGTCATCATCGGCACCATTGGCTTTGGCTTTTTTTACTGAGCTGGTCACAAAGTCTAAAACATTTTTGACTACTTCATTAAAATCAAACAATGGTTTGTCTTTTTTCGCTTCAGCAACCGGCAAGCCTAATTCTTTTGCCATTTTGTCACCCAATACGGCAGCAGCCAATTCTTTTCCGCGTTGCTGATAGCTCGTTGGTGGGGAGTCTATTTTAGGCTGTGGCATTGCTTGCTTAGTATTGTATTTATTGGCATTGCTGTTTGGAACAAAACTAAAGTTACCTATTTTCATGAGAAGACTCCTATTTAGACATACTCTTATATCGGCCAAGTAAGCCTATACTGTAGTAAAATGCTTAAAAAAAGCTCACTATATTTGATCAAAACTAGACAAATACGCTTCGCTCCCTACAATAGCGCCGATAAACAGATCTCAACGATAAGGTTATACCGTTAATGGCAGTTATAAATATAGATACCACGCAGTACGATGCACAATTAAATGAAAAAGAGCAGCGTATTACAGATCAGTTTCAACGTTTCGGTGTAAAACAGTTAGAAGTATTTAGCTCTGAGCCTATTAACTACCGTCAACGTGCAGAATTTAGAGTATGGCACGATGGCGACGATCTGTTTCATATTATGTTTGATCAACAAACGAAAGATAAAATACGTGTCGATACCTTTGACCCTGCTGCTCCTTTAGTAGGTGAAGTTATGCAGGTAATGATTGATAACTTAAAAGGCTGTGAAGTACTGCGTCGTAAATTATTCCAAATAGATTATTTATCGACCCTCAGCGGTGAAATTTTAGTGAGCTTGCTTTATCACAAGCCACTTGATGAAAACTGGTTAACTGAGATTAATGCCTTAAAAGAAAAGCTAAGTAGCCAGTACAAAATTGACTTTATTGGCCGTGCACGTAAGCAAAAAGAAAAATTAGGCGATGACTTTGTTACTGAGCGTTTAATGGTAAATGGCCAAGAGCTAATATATCAACAGGTAGAAAATAGCTTTACTCAGCCTAATGCGAAGGTGAATATTAAAATGTTAGAGTGGGCGCAAGAGCTATGTAAACCACTAAACAATGATTTACTAGAGCTGTATTGTGGTAACGGAAACTTTTCAATTGCACTTGCGGGCTCATTTAATAAAGTGCTGGCAACAGAAATATCAAAATCGTCTGTGCATTCAGCGCAATATAATATTGCTCAAAACAAAGTAACTAACTTAGATATTATTCGCATGTCGAGCGAAGAGTTTACTCAGGCAATGAAAGGCGAGCGTACTTTCTCTCGCTTAGATGGTATTGACCTTAGTAGTTACAACTGCCAAACCATTCTAGTCGATCCACCTCGTGCCGGCATGGATACCCTAACGTGTGATTTAGTGGCTAACTATGAGAATATTATTTATATCTCATGTAACCCAGATACGTTAGAGCGTGACCTTGATCACTTATGCCAAACCCATGAGGTTAAGCGCTTTGCAATATTTGATCAATTCCCATACACACACCATATTGAATCTGGTGTATTTTTACAGAAAAAATAAAATCCAATACTATAATGCCAGCGCCTTGATAAGTGCTGGTATTTGCTCTTCACTAAATACTTTAACTTGATGCTTTACCAATAACTTAGCGGTCAGCCCCATGCCTTTTACTTTCACCCCACTATGGCTTCCATCATAAATTGTATTACGGCCACACGAAGGACTAGACTCTTTTAGTAAAGCAAAGCGAATATTATGCTTATTACAAAGGGCTAATGCTTTATTAGCGCCAGCTTCAAATGCACTTGTTACATCCTCGGCAGTATTTGTAATAACTCGATTTTGCTTTATCTCAGCGGGCGCTCTAGGCACGAGTAAGCCACCAGCAATCTCAGGACAAAATACGATTAATCTATTTTGCTTTTGCCACAAATTAAGTTGAGGGTGCAATATTGTTTGGCCTTTACCATCATAACGAACTGGCAAACCTAACAAACAACTTGAGATTAAAATTTTTTCCATAATGAATTTTCTTCTCCAAATAAAAAAGCTCCTTTCGGAGCTTTTTTATTTCACTAAACTACTTATTTATTTGCTAAGTAGTTAATAAGTGCGCTTACATCTTCTGGCGATGAAATACCTGACTCGCCACCTAAGTTAAGCTTATATTTACCATTAACAATAAATGTTGGAACGCCACGCAGTGCCCCTTTTCCTTTAAAGTAATCTTGGTCGCGCTTCATTTTAGAGCTCAGTGTACGTACCGAGAAGCTTTCAAATAATTTATCAAATTTGTCGCCATCTACACCTTGCGCTAAAAATACATCTTTTACATCTGCAAGCTCATTAAAACGAGCACGCTTTGCGTGAATGTGGTCAAACATCGCTGAAATAATTTTATCTTTTTGCGGTAGTACTTCAGCAGTAGCTAGTGCTTGGCTGATCATGGTTTGATGTTCTGGGTCACGAACGCCCACGAAATCCACATGGCTTTTCTTGAACTTTACGTTTTTGTCTAGCTTAGGTTTGATCTCAGCAAGCAGTGGCTCCATGTTATTACATGCAGGGCAGTAAAAAGAGAAAAACTCTTTTACTTCTGGCTTTCTGGTTGCACGATCAGAGACGACATCATAATGTACGCCCTCTTCGTAAGTGGCAGCAAAACTGGTTGCAGCTAAAGGGAGTAATACAGCAAGCAACCCTGCTTTAACTAATTTGATCATTATTATGGTGCTCCAAAAATTATAGTTTTAGTAAAAAGCTAATTAACTCATCAAGTTCTTGTTGGCTCTTGATTGTATTAATATTGATTTTATATTTGTCATTTACGATAAATGTAGGTACGCCAGTTAATGCGCCAAGCTCAGAATATTTATTCTGCTTATCTTGCATGGCACGTTCAGCTGCTATGATAGGCAAACTAGCAATATCATTATCAAATGTGCTGTTATCAATTGCGTTAAGCTCTAATAACTTCTTAACGTCTTTAATTTCTGTTAATGGTGCACGCTGAATATGGATGCTTTTAAAAATTTGCGCTGTTACTGCTTCTGCTTGACCATGTTTTTTTGCAATTAAGTAAGCAAAGCTCAGGTTACTTTGTGCTTGTGGTGAAACGCCCCCTAAAAAGTTAACATGATTTTTTACAAACTCAGCCCCTTTAGGTAAGTTTTCTGCAATCCCTTTTGCTACCGGCTCAAACTTAAAACAGTGCGGGCAATAGAAAGAGAAGAATTCGGTTACGTTTGGCGTTTTACTCTTTTCAACGTCAATCACAGTATATTGATTACCTGCTTCAAAGTTGGCAGCTAGTACTGCGAAAGGTAAACATAGGATCAGTAAACTTAGTTTTAATTTTTTAAGCATGAATATCTCGTTATACTTCTTTTTTAAATAAAAATATTATGGCAATAATTTTAACGGGGCTTCTTGCAAAGCTGCAAGCTGTTCTTTAAGCGCTAAAATTTGTTGCTCCCAGTATTTGTCATCTGCAAACCATGAAAAGTTCCGTACAAAAGCTGGATCGCTCCAACGTTTTGCAACCCAACCCATGTAATGAATCATACGCATGGCGCGAAGCGGTTCGATCAGCTTCAGTTGTGAGTGATCAAAATCACAAAACTCTTCATACGCATTCACTAAAGTGTCTAACTGTAACAGCTGTGTTTGTCGATCGCCACTGAGCATCATCCATAAATCTTGAATTGCAGGTCCTTGGCGGCTATCGTCTAAATCAACAAACATCAGCGCATCCCCAGCCCATAAAATATTACCAGCATGGCAGTCTCCGTGTAAGCGAATACTGTCTACATTTTTATATTGCAGCTGCGCTTGGGCAATAACTAAATCTAAAATAGTGTAAAAGGAAGTTTCTAATCCCATAGGAACTAAATTACTTTTTTGTAAGTGAACTTTAGCTGTATGCAGGTATTCATCGCAGCTAACAGTTGGTCTTTGGGTAAAGGGCTGCGTTTTCGCTACTTGGTGCATGCGACCAATTAAACGCCCTAGTACGTCAAGCTGATCTAAATTATCGACTTCAAATAAACGCCCGCCTACACTTGGGAATAAAGTAAATAAATACCCTTGGTGTTCAAATAAGCTTTGCCCATTATGCTTTATTGGCGCAACCACCGGTACTTCTGCGGCTGCCAGTTCAAAAGCAAAATCATGTTCCTCTTGAATTTGTGCTTTGCTCCAGCGCTCAGGCCGATAAAACTTAACAACGTAACGTTTTCCACCCTCAGCTACAAATTGATACACTCGATTTTCGTAGCTATTTAGCGCTAGCAACCCTGACTCAGCGTAAATATCAACGCTTTCGATGGCATCCAAAATAAGATCTGGGGTTAAGTCAATAAAGCTAAATTTACTCATATACTTCTTATATAAAAGAAAAGCGGGAATATCCCGCTTTTTTGTTAATATCAGTGTTCGTCTTTTAATACAGACTCTTTATCGCGCTTTAAAAAAGTTACTTTGCTGCGATATTTGGTTATCGGGTTCGTTTATTGGCGACAGTACAAAGTTAAACTCGGTCATTGGCGCTTTTAAATCATAAGGGTCCATTACTAATGATAACGGTACATTATGCGATTCACCAGCGTTCACCGTAAAGGTGGTATCACCTATGTATTTATAGTTATCTAACCCTTTAACATCAATAGAGAATGTTTGCTCGTACTGTGCCTTATTAATCACTTTTAAGGTGTAGGTGTTTTCAACTAAGCCATTAAAATCTACACGATACAACTGATTGCGATCACGGATAATATCAAAGTCCATAGGTTTACGCATAGCTATATTGGCTACCAACGCACCGGTAAGTAAGACTAAAATAATACTGTAACCAATCAGTTTAGGACGCAGCGGATGAGTTTTATTCTCTGGGGTTTCCAAGTTACGCTCGGTGGTATAAGAGATTAGGCCTCGAGGATAATTCATTTTGTCCATTACGCCGTCACAGGCGTCAATACACGCGCCACAGTTTATACACTCGTATTGCAGACCATTACGAATATCAATCCCAGTTGGGCAAACTTGCACACACAAGTTACAGTCAATACAATCACCTAACCCCAGCTCTTTTGGGTCTTGTTTACGTGACCGAGGCCCGCGGTTTTCACCACGCGCTTCATCGTAGCTTACAGTAAAGGTGTCTTTATCAAACATTGCTGACTGAAAACGTGAGTATGGGCATATATGTAAACACATAATCTCGCGCATCCAACCCGCGTTACCATAAGTACAAATAGTAAATACAATAATACTAACTAAGGCATAACCGCCTACGTTAAAGGTAACAAATTCAGGGAGTAGTTCGCGAATAGGCGTAAAATAACCCACAAAAGTTAACGCGGTATACAAAGAAAATAACACCCAACTAGTGTGCTTTGCGGTTTTTCGCCAGAATTTGTCAAAATCCATTGGCCGTTGGTCTAACTTTTTACGTTGGTTAGCACTGCCCTCAAACTTTTCTTCAAACCAAATAAAAATAAAGGTCCATACTGTTTGCGGACAGGTATAGCCACACCATACGCGGCCATAAAAAGTAGTCACTAAAAATAGAGCAAACGCCGCAAGCATAAAAATAAATGCAAGAATAGTGAAGTCTTGTGGCCATAGGGTTAAACCAAAAATATTAAACTTTTGCTCCATTAGCTCAAACAAAACAGCTTGCTGGCCATTAAAGTTGATCCAAGGCAATAACATAAACGCTAACATGCCTAAAAAGCCGATACGTTGTCTTAGTAATTGATGAAGCCCTGTAACCGCACGTACATAAATACGATTGCGGGGGTTAAATCTATCTTCTTGACGGCTCAGATCAGGTTTTTGGATCTTAACCTCTGTTGGTATGTTTTTTACTTTAATTTGCTTATCCATTGAAGTTCCTCAACGCCGCTAGGAAATAAAAATTCAGCAATCTTTTTGTACTTTCGCCTAAGTGTAACAACTTGCATGCTAAACATAATACGCTTTAAGTCGCACTTTTGTACTTTCAGATATTTCAGAAATATCTAACTACTGCCTCTTATTATACGCATATTAGCTAAAATTACTGACTAGATTGCTAATAATTTATTCAATTTGTGACTTGCTTTTAAGGTGTATTTTATTACACTTGCCGGCTACTAAAGTGTTGTTTGGATCAAGGTTTGTATATTTATGAAGAAATTTTTTATACTAGTGGTTGTGATCCTAGCATTTTTTACCGTTGATCATCCTTTGGTAAAAGAGCCGCGCGAACGGTTGCTCGGTGATGGTATCGGTTTGTTAAGCAGCTCAACTAAAGTAGATCGCTTTCCTGTAGCAACCATGACGAGAAATAAAGTGAATCAACAGTTAGCACTTTCTCGTTCTGAGCAAGACTATGTTGCTAAAACATTTACTACGGATGAATCAGTCAAGTTATTTGAACTACGCTATTGTCGCCAAGGTGATCTAAACCTCTATTTTTACGAAGAACGATTACTTACTGTATGTCGTATTATCAAAGAGTCATTAGCGCAAGCGAGAGTAAAGTAATGGATTTTTCTGGATTAAATAAAAAAGCAAGTAACTCATTTCATAAACATCGCACCATGCTTAAGCAATTGGCACAGGGTAAAACGTTAAAATGCGAACATTGTAATGGCGTATTAATCCTTAACTTAGCCACCAGCGAACCCGGTAAAGGAGTAATACAGTGCAAACAAGGTTGCACTGATATTGAATTAGAAATTGGCGGTTAGGTGTTAAGAACAACGTTTAAGCGCTAGAAAACTTACTCCTCCCACCCTTCATCAGTATATAAACCACTGTTAAGCGCTACAATTTCGATAAGTTCAGCAAAACCTAATGCAAAGTCGCCCATTAACTCGTACTGCTGCTCACATAAGTGTAATTCATCAATATTATTTTGCTGTGCAATTTGCTTAATGATTGGTTTATCGAGTGCAAAAAAACTGAGCGTAGCCTGTGCGCTTTCAAGCGCTTGCTTGTATTGAATGTCTAGTTGCTCACTTGCTAATAACTTATGGGTATACGCTTGGCTTGCGGTTAAAAAACCCGCAGACCAGTGCTGGCAAAAGTCATATTCAAACTCAGCAGGTAACTTATAACCCAGCTCAAATACTTGCTCACTCACTTGATGATGTAACGCCATAAATAAAAACAATATGTCTTCATCAAGGTCGTTTGCTGTATCAGGGAGAATATTTTCTAACCATTGGTGAACTTCTAATGGCTCAGGTGAACATATAACGCCAAATAAATAACCTTGGCTTTGGGTAAGGCTCATTGCGCCTGATTGGGTATTTAAAAACTCGCTGAGCAGCTTAGCATGCTGCTCAGTAAACTGAGGTATTTGCATTAAAACTCTTTATATAAAATATTAAAATTTAAGTGGGTAACGACCTTGGTTATCTGGTCTGCCTAAAAACTTCACCGCGTCATGTACCTCTTTGGGTAAAGTTAGATCAGGTTTAACATATCCCGCAACTTTAAAGTCAAAATTAGCCTTTAGTGTAGCATCTGCTTCTAGCCCTAATCTATTGCCTGGCTCGATGAGTATAGCAACATCGCCCGACTTACAACTTAATTTGCCACTAAGATCACCAATATTGAACCAACCAGTTAAACCTTGTACGTCAATATCAGGACTGGCTATTTCACCTTGTAGTGATTGGCAATATGGCGCTCCAGAAACGTATTCATCGAGCTCTAAGATTACACGTCCTTTAGCAGTAACTGGTAACGGTAAATCAATTCGCTGCATTGCTCGCTCAACCGTTGAACGCACTACGGTATCAGTTATTTTAAGTTCATCATTTGCTAGTGAATAACTAATATCTGCATAGCCCGATATGTCACTGCGTTCGCGAGGATTACCAAAGCGTAAGTTAGTATTCACTTGAGCTTTAAATAACGCCCAGCCAGATATATCCCAGCGTACATTATTTAATTGCTCACCTTCAAAGCGCAGCTGCATAACTTGTCCCTGCCACAACGTGCCAGCAGTTTGTCCTATTTCTAGCTGCGGTGGAAAATACGGTTTAGCTAAATTTACAGCAACCGCAGCCGGTAATTTAATAACGCTAAAAACAATAAAGCTCATTAAAAAAACGATGGATAATATTATTATTTTTTTCATTAACTACTTCTCTAATACTAAACGGCTTACGCGTACATAACCGGATTTATCATCTTGGCTTAAATCTAGATTTTCTACGCTTAAACCATGCTGATTAACGAGCTCGTCAATCCATTGGATTAATAGATTAAACTCTACTGAGTCGAGCGTTAAACGAAGTGAGTTATCATTAGGCTGCATTTTACTAATATTAATGCTGTAACGGCCGCGCGTATTATTAACTATTTGGCTGAGATTTTGATTACTCACAGCTTGCGTTTTACCCGCGGCTTTGAGCTTAACAATACTCTCGTCTACCCAGGCTAACAATTCTTGCTGTTTTATTTGTGATTGCTGTGCCCGCTCTATCGCAGTATTTAAAGGCCTAAAAACCCCCATCACCAAAACAAAAATGATAAATACACCGCCTGCAACCATAATTAGTTGTTGCTCTTGCTCTTTTAATGAACGCCAATATTGCATGAACTGCTGCTTCATTGTGCACCTCGCAGTCTGATTTCGCCGACGATAAAATCGCCATCATTATTTAACGAGCCCTGCTCAACAGTAACCCCTTGCTGCTCGAGAATGGCTTTAACCTTACCAAAAGTTTGAAAGTCTTTACCACGCGCTCGAATGCGCAATTCATTACGGCGTTTGTCAAAGCGTAATGTTTGTGGCGTAAACTCATTCACTTGCGAAAACACGCTAACCAATTTACTGGTTAAATCTAAAAAGCCAGCATCGCTAACACCTTGTACTTTATTCAATGCACCCTGTATTTGATTTTTAATTAAATGAGGTCGCACCCGCGTGCCAGGAAAGGCTTTTTGATATCGCTCTACTACTTGCGATTTAGCTACTTCTAGCTGCGAATTAAGCTGATGCAATTCAACCGCTTTAATAGTCACACTTGATACCAAGGCAATCACACTAATAATGGCAGCACTTTTCCAGTAACCCCACCATAACGCAGTTTTCTTTTTAAGGGTGTAAGGTCCTTGACGCAAATTAAACTTAAGTTTATCAAGTTGTTTAGCAAATAATGCTAACGGTAACTCATAGTCACTTGTTTGTGGATATAAGTTAAGTGCTTCAGGAAACTGAACAGCAGGGCTGTAATGCTTGATATCTGGGTTGCCTAATGCTACTAAATACTCTTTTAGCCAACTGCTTTCAACCGCGCTAATATGCCAGTCACCTTGTTTAAAGAGCCACTGTTTATTAAGTTCGATGGCAGTAACACATGACTCTTCAGCGCCTGGCAATAGCAATGCATCCGGTACTATTTGATACGGGGTGAGTTGATGTTGTTCAAATACTTCTAACCAGTGCTCAAACCAATCACGGTTCGTTAGCGCAATCTTAATTGCATGCTGCTCATCAACCATAGTTGGCTCCCCAAGCGCGATATAAATGTCGTCTATATCGCATGCAAGATCTTCTTCGAGCATATAGGGCAATGCTTGCTCTAATTTACGGCTCCACTTTGTTGGCAGTTTCACCGTTTTTAATTGCACCTGGTCACATGGTAAAAGTACCACAAGCTCTCGGGTTAATGCTTTTTCAGTTAGTTCACTTAACTGATTGGCATTTTGTAGCTCGCCACTGGCTATTATTTCTTGTTCTTGTGGTGAGTATATTAACCAGTTAAGTAAATCTTGCTCGGTTTGACCCGTGCGGATCAACAGTATCTCTGTCACTGTACGCCTCCAAATTTTCGCGCCAGTATCGTTACCTCGCCATTGTTGGCATACAGTAATGTGGTCATCGAAAAACGCAAATCAACAAATTTTGCCTGCGTTTGTAATTTAAAATATTCACTTTTTAAACTAAAAAGCTTTTCTACTGCTTTGATATTTTTGCCGCCTTGTTGTTTAACAGACTCAAAAAACTCTTCAATATTATCAAAGCCATTTTCAGGTCGCGCTGCAATTACCGCTTGAGCACCCGAAACACTCAGTTCGTCTATTAGGCCACTGAGCAATAAAGCTTGCTCTTCAGTGACTGTATTAACATTAATTGAAAGTAACGTACTACCTGGGATCACACAGACAAAAGGCAGCACCTTTTCCATCACTAAAGGGTTAAAGCCTTTAATTAAACGCAGTTCAGATACCGAAGCAAATAGGCTATTTGCTGTCATATACGGAAACTGACGCGATAAATACTCGCCTTCTTCAGCTCCTGAGCGATACGTAATACTATTTTTATCTAACCAGTCAAAAACACTATCAGCCATACCTTCTTCAGACTCATCACTGGGTAAGTCTTCTATATTTTCTAATATGGCAAACAACGCTTTATGCGCAGGGTTCGTTTTATTAGTACTGTTTGGGTCAGGCTCAGCACCAAGCGCATTTAAGTTTAAACAGGCTTGTAAATCAGTTAACTGACCGCTTAACGTGCCGTTATCAACTGGATACTTAACATCACCTTGCTTTGCCCACGGCTGCGCTAAGGTGGTTTTTTCTGGATCGTCTTTTTTACTTTGAATTAAGCCTTTAATAGCTAATTCTTCAGCGCCATAAGCATACCATTTAGCCTGTTGCTGACTCTGCAAGTTGGTACTTCTTTGTACCTGTAACATTAAGTTCGCACTCATTTCTACGGCTAAAATAGCAGCCAGCGCGACAATAAATAACACAATAACTAACGCCGCGCCGCGTGATGTTTTTTGATTCATCAAGGCGTTCCTCGGCCATTTGGTTGCGATTGGTTAATACCATCATTAACCGGTTTTGGTAGCTCTTTACCGAGTCCTGGCACTAAAAAAACGCGTCTAATTGGTTCTGCGTTCATTTGCTTTAACGTTACAGCTACCGCTTTAGGTAACGCCTTAATTTGCCAGTTTTCTTGCCACTCTGCGTTACCATCTAAAAACTCAAATTTAAGCTCTTCTACGTCAGCTAAAACAACTTGGCTACGAGGCTCTATATTATCAAGTTGATCAACATAAATGCGATATACTCGTTCTAAGTTGTCATCAATTACTCGATAACCAACAGCTTGCAGCTCTGAGCGAGGAAGTAAATTAATGGGATTCATCCAACCATCACGCACAAAGGCAATGCCATCAAGCTGGCTTTCTAAAATGTAGCGCCCTGCAAGTAAGTAACTCTCTTGAAAATCCCCAGCTTCATTACGCACTTGGCGTTTAGTCATTTGGCTAAAGTCTTGATCCATTAGCCTGAAGGCTGTTTGTAACCCATTTAGCTCAGCAATTTTTTCATCTGATGCTTCTTTGGCACGCGTGGTGGTGTCAAGTATTTGGTGGGTGGCCATAATAACAAACGCCAACACCCCTAGTGCCACCATCACTTCTAATAATGTAAAACCGCGCTGCTTCACTTATGGCTTACCTTTATTTAAGTAAGTACTTAACTCATAAATTGAATTTTCATACTTATCATCTGTAAACACATTAATAGTGACCTTTACAAAGCTCTTATCAGCAGTGGGCACAACATCTTGGCGCCAAAACCATTCAATCCCCGCCATCATCTCAGTACCGCGGGTACCATTTTTACCTTGCCATTTTTCGCCTTTCGTTCGTTGTTCTACCAATACATTCTCGGCTACCCATGAGCCATACGTTTGCTCTTCAATACTCGATAAGTGATGAATATGCTCACCAGTTGCTTGCATTGCAGCAATACCCGCCATAGCACAAATACTTAGCGCAACTAAGACTTCTAATAAGGTAAAACCTTGGTATTTTTTCATTATTGGGGCTCTCGACGAAAATCAACTGGCGCTGCAAATTTACCTTCAATAAAATATACCGGCTCCGCCTGATCTTTTAACTCAAGCATAAGCTGAAATGCACTTACATCAGCAGAGGATAAAAGAAGTACTTGAGGAACTTTTAATTTTTTAAGTTCTAATAAACTATCTTCATTATCGCCACTCATTAACTCACGCCAGTTAGACTGCTCTAATAAGTTATCTTGTGCCCAAGGTAAGTCTTCTAGATTAAGTGTTACTTTAAATTGCTGGTCAAACTCAATTGGTTTAAATAACTCTTCCCGCTCAAAGCTGGTCCACTTTTCGCCATCAAACACTAAAAACTCAAGCGTATTTTGATCAACTAATAAACCTAACTCTACCTGATTAAGTACGGCAAATTCCGATGCGGCATTAATGGTGGTATGCAGCCTACTTGCTTGCTTATCTAGCTCTTCCTCTGCGCCGCCATCTAAGCTGTATACCACCATTTTGGTGGCAAAGGCGATGATCACCAATACCACTAAAATTTCTATTAAACTAAAACCATATTGCTTCGCACTCAGGTGCTTAAGGTTTACCCGCATGGTAAACCCCAATCAACTAAGTTTAAGCGTATGATTAAGTTAATGCCCATTACTGCTTATCTTCACCCCAGTTACCAATATCATCCTCAGTAGCCGGTTCGCCATCAGGTCCCATTGAAAAAATATCAATTTTACCTACTTCACCTGGGTAAATAAGTTGGTAAGGGTTGCCCCATGGATCTTCTGGCAATTTACTAATAAAACCGCCATCAGGAAAACGCTTTGGGATAGGCTCAATGCTGGTTTTAGTTACCAACGCCTCAAGCCCTTGCTCTGTACTCGGGTAGCTTTTATTTTTTAACTTGTAAAGGCTAACGGCATCTTCTAACTGCTGAATATCTAAATGCGCTTTATCAATAGCCGCTTCTTCTTGCTGCCCCATAATATTAGGTGCCACAATCGACATGATCATCCCGATGATAACCAATACCACCATCACTTCTAATAAAGAAAAACCTGATTGTTTATTCACGTTATTACCTCGTTATTCTAAAAACACTAAGCAAAAATGATTTAAGTAAATCATTAATATAAAAAATAATTAAAGGCCAACAGCCTTATTCATCGCCATAATAGGTTGCAAAATTGCCATTACTATAAACAGTACAATGACTGCCATAGAGGCAATCATTGCAGGTTCTAATAATTTTAATGACACATTAACCATACTTTCAAACTCGCGATCTTGATTGTTAGCAGCTCGTTCTAACATTTGCTCAAGTTCACCGGACTTTTCACCACTGGCTATCATATGCAGCATCATTGGTGGAAACAACTTAGTTTGCTGCAGTGAAGCACGTAGGCTTGCCCCTTCACTTACTCTTTCTGCAGCATCGGCCACAGCTTGTTTGATTTTTTCGTTAACTAATACCCCACCAGAAATACGCATTCCTTCTAGTAGCGGTACTGAACTTGACGATAAAATACTTAAAGTACGAGCAAAGCGCGCGGTGTTAATCCCTCTAGCAACCTTACCAATGCCTGGCATATGTAATACTTTTGCATCCCACCAAAACCGTACCTTAGGTTTTTTAAGCGCATACTTGATTCCAACCGCGGTAGCGGTGATCACCAGTAAACTTATAAACCAGTAATTTTGCACAAAATGACTACCCGCCATAACCCACTCGGTAGTCCAAGGTAAAACTTGTTTGGTTTTTTCGAACGTTTTTAATATTTTAGGTACTACAGTACCTAATAACACCGAAACAATACCAATAGCAAACACCACCAAAATAATCGGATACACCATAGCCTGCGTAATTTGACTGCGCATATGTTGGCGCTGCTCGGTATAATCAGCTAGCCTGTTGAGCACTTGATCTAAGTGACCTGACTTTTCACCTGCCGCCACCATAGCGCGGTATAAATCGTCAAATACATGCGGAAACTCACTCATACCATCAGCCAGGGTATAACCTTCCACTACTTTGGAGCGCACCGACATTAACATACGTTTTAAGCGTGGTTTTTCACACTGCTCAGCAACCGCCATCACCGCCCCTTCTACAGGAAGGGCAGACTGAATTAAGGTTGCAAGCTGACGAGTGATCAAAGCGAGATCGGCAGTTGATATGGTTGGTTTAAATAAAGAACCGAGTAAAGGTACTTTTTGACCTTTAACTTGTTTGTCATCTTGCGCAGCAGGCACCACCTCAAGTGGTGTGAGCTTTTGATCGCGCAGAATCTGACGAACTTGCTTAGCTGTATCGGCTTCTAAAATACCTTTTTTTTCTTTTCCCCGGCCATCTAATGCGCGGTATTCAAACGCTGCCATAGCTAGCCTTCCTCACGCGTTACGCGCAGTACTTCTTCAAGCGTTGTTTTACCTGCAAGCACACGGCTGCAGCCATCTTGACGAATGCTTAGGCTGTGCTTACGAATGTATTTCTCTACGCTTTGCTCACCTTTACCGCTGTGGATCATTTCACGAATGGTTTCATCGACAACTAATAACTCGTGAATACCAGTACGACCTCGGTAGCCATTAAAGTTACACTCTTCACATCCTACCGCGCGGTAAATCGTCGGTGCATTGTCAAACGGTACGCCGAGTAATTCACATTCACGCTCATCTGCAACGTGACCTTCTTTACAGCTATTACATAGAGTACGTACTAAGCGCTGGGATAACACCCCCAGTAATGAAGACGATAATAAAAACGGCTCAACGCCCATATCTTCCATACGAGTGATTGCACCTGAGGCGGTATTAGTATGTAACGTAGACATAACTAAGTGGCCAGTAAGTGATGCTTGCACACCAATTTGGGCTGTTTCTAAATCTCGTATTTCACCGACCATAACTACATCAGGATCTTGACGTAAAATGGCGCGCAGACCACGGGCAAAAGTCATATCAACCTTGGTATTAACCTGTGTTTGGCCAATACCTGGGATTTCGTACTCGATTGGATCTTCAACCGTTAAGATATTACGATCTCGCGAGTTAATTTGGCTCATACCTGCATATAGCGTGGTACTTTTACCAGAGCCTGTAGGACCTGTTACTAAGATTATACCGTGAGGCTTGCTAATTAAGTCGGCAAACAGCTCTCGGTTTCGAGCTGTCATACCTAAGTCTTCTAGGTTTAAACGTGCATTGTTTTTATCAAGCAAACGTAGTACCACGCGCTCACCAAAGCTCGATGGCATAGTCGACACACGCACATCTACAGCGCGCCCAGCTATACGCAAACTAATACGGCCATCTTGCGGTATGCGCTTTTCTGCAATATCGAGTTTGGCCATTACTTTAATACGCGATACCAACAAAGAGGCTAGTTTACGATTAGGTTTTAAAACTTCTTTGAGTACGCCATCCACCCGAAAACGAATAACCAGCTCTTGCTCAAATGTTTCAATGTGAATATCAGAGGCACCTTCTTTAATTGCCTCACTGAGCATGGCATTAATCAGCTTTATAATTGGCGCATCGTCGTCACCGGCAAGTAAGTCTTCAGTTTGAGGAAGCTCATCAGCTAGTGAGAATAAATCAACCTCATTACCAATATCTTCCATCATTTGCTGAGTTTCTGAGCTATCACGTTGATACGATGCTTCTAGTAATAGCTCAAACTTATCATCTTCTAGTTGCTCAAGTGTAAAGCCATGTCCTGCAATACGGCGCACTTCTAATAATACATCAACATCCAACTCGCCACGATAGTAAACAACTCGGTTATCCTTATGTTTACTAAGTAACGCACCCACTCGTCTGGCATATGAAAACGGCAAACGTTTTGCAGGCAGTTCAATTAAGTCATCTTGAGCAAGCTGTTCATCATTACTGTGAGTAATTGGATGAACAACATCTTGATTAATATCTTCTATCGCATTAGTCATCATTACGCTCTTGTGCATTTTGTTTGCGTAAATGCTCTTCGTACGTAGGAGGTAGCACTAGTTCGTCATTCCACTCAGGTAAAATAGGCGTGTCTGACTTTGGCATCAAATTAATACCATCTTCACGTTTTTTAAATTGCTCGCCGCGAATAAAGTTATATTTATTAAAGCTAAGTTTATTCATGCTAACGCCATCGCGAATAATGGTCGGTCTTATAAATACAATAAGATTACGCTTACGCTTCGTTGTATTAGTTGACTTAAATAAGTGCCCTAAAATAGGGATGTCGCCTAGTAATGGTACTTTTGACACGCTTTCTTGCACATCTTCATCTATCAAGCCGCCTAATACCACCATGCCGCCATCATCGGCCATCACGGTTGTTTTAATTGCGCGTTTATTCACTGAAATATCAACTGCCGTTGCACCACTTACACTGGAAACTTCTTGCTCAATGGTTAATTGCACTGCAGAACCATCGTTAATTTGTGGTGTCACTTTAAGTTTTATACCCACTTCTTGACGCTCAACCGTTTGAAATGGATTTTCATTGTTACTACCTGTTTGTGAACCGGTAATAATAGGCACTTCTTGACCAACTAAAATAGACGCCTCTTCGTTATCCATAGTGGTAATAGATGGAGTCGCTAGGATATTAGAATTAGTATCGGTAGATACTGCTTGTACGATTGCACCCCAGTCATTTTTAATTACACCCATAGCTAACCCATTAATACCACCAAGTAATGACGCAAGCGGGCCGTAATCGCCTTCAGTTGTTTCATCATATTTGGTGACAGTACCTGATTCAGTACCAATAATGTTTTTAGTCACCGTTTTATCACGGGCTTGCTCAGCCGCTACGGCTAAAGAGCCAACAGGTACTGTTGTACCGTTGTTAAATTGCAGCATGCCGCCTTCTTCTGAAATCCATTGCAGGCCAAAGTTAACGCCATCGCCTTCCATTACTTCAATAATAATGGCTTCCACTAGTACTTGTGCGCGGCGAATATCTAAGCGCTCAATAACAGATTCTAGTGAACGCATAGTATCTGGCTGGGCGGTAATGACTAATGAATTTGAATCTGGGTGAGCTTCAATGCTAGTGTCGTTTTTATTACTACTACGTGATTTAGTAGCTCCACCTTGCGTGTCCTCTGCTAGCGATTTGCTCACACCTTGGAGTACTTTTACTAAATCTTCGGCCTTTGCGTAGTTGAGGTAAAACACTTTAGTATTACCTTGGCTTTCCAGTTCGCCATCTAAACGTTTAATGAGCTCAATGGCCCGTGTGCGTGCTTGGCCTTCACCACTAACAATCACACTATTAGTACGACCATCAGCCACCACTTTAGGAATTAAAAACTCAGGTACGCTACCCTTACCACTGTCTTTGTATATATTCTCTACTACAGAGACAACATCATCAGCCGTTGCGAACTTAAGCTTAACGATATCGACTCGCTTATCACCCGCTTGGTCAACAGAGCGAATAATTTCTACTAAGCGGTTAACCGAGGCTGCATGACCAGTTAGCATCATTACGTTGGCCGCATTAAAGTTAGCAACGTGACCGCCGTCTTTTTGGTCGCTAAATTGGCGAACTAAAGGGCCTAACTCTTGTACGCTTACATTTTTAACTCGCACAACCCGTGTAATCATCATATCGCCAAGCGCTTGGCTATCAGCAGTAATTAATGGCACGTTTGATTTTTTAGCATCTGAGCTTTTTTCTATTTTTATTATGTTGTTATCCATTTCGACGGCTGAATAACCGTAAACTTCTAAAACATTTAAAAAGAATTGATAGTAAAGTGCCTCATCCATTAATTCGTAACTACGTACATTTACTTTGCCACGCACGTTAGGATCAATAATGATGGTTTTATTAAGGTTTTTGCCAACAATATTAATAAACTCATTAATATCTGTGCCCTTAAAGTTAGCAGCGTATTCAACAGCAGCAACCGACATAGAAAGACTTGCCGCTAAAAAAAGTGCTGCATACTTAGCTAACCCTTTTTTAATTTTTTTGAGGTGTAGCACCTGAACCATTATGTTAAAACTCCAAAGCTAAGTTATTGCAGACTAAATAGTACATCTATTTGCTCACCATCACGCTCTATTGTGATAGTTGCATCTGTACTGTTTCGCAGCTCATTCATTGCTGCCATTGCCTGTTTTAAATCTGTTAATTGATAACCGTTAATTGCCACGGCTAAATCGTTATTTTGTAATCCCATTTGTTTAAATAGTTCGGGCTCTTTACCTGGACTCAAACGATAACCTATAAGTTCCCCATCATTCATCGCTTGAGAAACACGTATATAATCAAATAGCTTGCCAGGTTCTTCTAAAAGCTCTTCGCGAGTTTCTATTAATGCTTCTTTCACCTCAAGGTTGGCAGTGGCATCAATTTGTTCATCGCTTTGTGCTGAAGGCGCTAAAGGCCCCATTTCAGACTCATCTCGCGCAGCGAGTACCGGCATAGACACTGTTTTAGTAAAGTCGAGCCCATCAAGCATTAAGGTTTCAAAGCGACCACTTACATCTAGAATCACACGATCTGGGAGTATTTGCGATACTTTTGCACGTGTACCTTGCACCACATCCTCTACTAAATAACTCGTCTGGCGGCCTTGCGACTCAATAATAGCCATTCCCGCCTTATCATCATTACTAACAGCAACGATACCGGTTAAATTAATACTAAGACGCGTTTCAGGGGCATTATTAATGACTTTAGTTTGCGAAGCAGTATTGGTGTTTTTTGTTACATTTACTTTACCAAATAAAAATTGCTCAATGATCGAATCTACAGACTGGTTATTTCCACCCACAGCTTGGTTAGAATAGCTGATAGGAGCAAGAGGAGATGTTACTGGCTGCGGCCATAATAGCCACATCAGTTTTGATAATAAAAATGCAATATAAACAACAACTAAAACCATAACCATTGCGCTTAATTTCGCATGCGGTAAACGGTTTAATAACTGCTTAAATTGTTGAACGTGCTGTTCCATAGGTAGTGTTCTTATTTTAATTTATAACGAAATCACTCAGCCATAGTACCTTTTCATTTTTCATTCAACAAGCACGCTAATATTAAACTTTGTAAACAGATTAATTTATTTATCGTATCAGCTATCAAGCAATAGCTACATGCGGTAACGGTTTCGTGATAATTTACCTAGGCAGTAAATTTACTAGGGATGTTTTATGACAAAGAAAACTAAACTCAATGACAGCTCAGAAAACGCTGACGCACTTAAAGTGAGGTTGGACAAATGGTTATGGGCGGCTCGATTTTATAAAACGCGTGCAATAGCTCGAGAAATGGTACAAGGCGGCAAAGTACATTATAATGGGCAACGCAGTAAGGCTAGTAAAATTGTAGAAATTGGCGCAGTTATAAAGCTAGCTCAAGGCGTTGATGAAAAAACCATCACAGTATTAAATATACTTGAAAAGCGCCAAAGCGCCCCCATTGCACAGACCATGTATCAAGAATCTGATGCTAGTATTGCTAAGCGTGAAGAAAATAGTATTGCACGCAAAAATAACAGTTTCTTTGCTCCTCATCCGGATAAAAAACCAGATAAAAAGCAAAGGCGCGAACTTTTAAAAATGAAATCAAGTTAGGTATAGCCGCTCATGCAACAAGATTTACTTCACCGCTATTTATTTGACAACCTCGATGTTCGTGGCGAACTCGTACAAATAGACAACGCTTACAATGAAATGATTGCGAAACACAATTATCCAGAGCCCGTTAAAGCATTATTAGGTGAGCTGCTTGTTGCAACCTGTTTATTAACAGCAACGTTAAAGTTTGAAGGCGAAATTGCAGTTCAACTACAAGGTGATGGCCCCGTAAAATATGCGGTGATCAATGGTGATGATCAACAAAATATGCGTGGTATTGCGCGATTACAACATGAAGTTACTGGCTCAACGGTAAAAGAGCTCATTGGCCAAGGCTACATGGTTATCACGATTACTCCAACTCAAGGTGAGCGTTACCAAGGTATAGTACCTTTAGAGCATGATACATTAAGTGAATGTATAGAAAGCTATTTTGAGCAGTCTGAGCAATTAAAGACGCGCCTTTGGTTTGCAACTGATACTGAAGAAGGCAGCGCCAAAGCATGTGGGCTATTTTTACAAGTGCTACCTGTAGATAAACAAAAATCGATTGAAGATTTTGCTCACTTAGAAGCAATCAGCAATACTATTAAAGATGAGGAGCTACTAGAGCTTGATGCCAATACTATTCTAACGCGCCTTTATCATGAAGATAACCCACGCGTATTTGACCCTCAACCAATTCAATTTAAATGTGGCTGTAATCGCGAAAAAACGATGACAGCTTTAGTTAATGTTGGTCAACAAACGCTTTTGGATGATGTCGAAAAAAATGGTGAGATTAAAATTAGCTGTCATTACTGTTTAAAAGATTATGTATTTAACGAACAAGATATAAAAAGTATATTTAATTAATCTAGCTTTTTAAAACACACTATAAAATAGCCATAATTTTTTATGGCTTTTTTGTGCCCAAAAAATGACACCGGTATCACAAGCTGAGCATTTTTCATGACACCGGTATCATTGAAATTATTCATGTTTTTTCCTTAATTTATATGTTTTTACGGCGTTTATAAGCTCGAATATCCTTAATCCATCTGTTACTATATTTGCAGCTTAAAGGTTACTAAGACCCAGAGCTATCCCGTTCAATCTCACACAATTTAGGTATAAACATGACTTCAAGCGCTACCCGTTTTGTCGATCTAACTGCAGCTGAACTTGTCGAACACGCTATCAGCCGTGGCGAAGGGACTTTAGCCGCCAATGGTGCTTTTGTAGCTAACACTGGTCGTCGTACCGGTCGTTCTCCAAAAGATCGTTTTATTGTTCAAGAATCAAGTACTGAAAATGAAATCCAATGGGGTAATGTAAATCGCCCATTCGATGCAGATAAGTTTGACGCCTTATGGGCACGTGTAGAAGCACATGTGCAAAGCAACGACCACTTTATCTCTCACCTTGAAGTAGGCGCTGATCCAGAGCACTACCTTCCAGTGGTTGTAACAACAGAAACTGCTTGGCACCATATCTTCGCTAAAAATATGTTCATCCAACCACAATCATACAACAAAGCCGACTTTCCTCAGTGGCAAGTAATGAACGTACCTTCGTTTGTATGTGATCCAGAGCGCGATGGTACCAATAGCGATGGCACAGTTATTATTAACTTTGCACAACGTAAAGTGTTACTTGCTGGCATGCGCTACGCGGGTGAAATGAAAAAATCGATGTTCTCTGTGCAAAACTTCCTACTACCAGCGAAAGGTGTATTACCAATGCACTGTTCTGCTAACGTAGGTGAAGCAGGAGATACCGCATTATTCTTTGGTTTATCTGGTACAGGTAAAACAACATTATCAGCAGATCCAACTCGCTTCTTAATCGGTGATGACGAGCACGGCTGGGCACCAGGTAGTGTATTTAATATCGAAGGTGGTTGTTACGCTAAATGTATCGACCTTTCTCAAAAGAATGAACCTGTTATCTGGGAAGCTATTCGATTCGGTACAATTTTAGAGAATGTGGTACTTGATGAAAACCGTGTTCCTGATTTCAACGATACCAGCCTAACTCAAAATAGCCGTGCAGCTTACCCACTAGAGCACGTTGAAAAACGTAAAGTTGAAAACCGCGCAGGTGAGCCTAAGGCTGTTGTTTTCCTAACATGTGATGTGAGTGGTGTACTACCGCCGGTATCTGTTCTAACCGAAGAAGCTGCAGCATTTCACTTCCTAAGTGGCTACACAGCAAAAGTTGGCTCTACAGAAATTGGTTCTACTAGCGATATTGAATCAACATTCTCAACCTGTTTTGGTGCTCCTTTCTTCCCACGCCCTGCAGGTGTATACGCAGAGCTTCTAATGAAGCGTGTACGTGAATTCGGCGCTAAAGTTTACCTAGTTAACACTGGATGGACAGGTGGCCCTTACGGTATTGGTAAGCGTTTTGATATTCCAACAACACGAGCTGTTGTGGATGCAATCGTATCTGGAAAATTAGCCGGTGTAGAAACCCAACACATTGACGTGCTAAACCTAGACGTACCAGTTGCAGTACCGGGCGTAGATAGCAAGCTTCTTAACCCAATCAATACCTGGGAAGACAAAGCTAAATACGCAGAGTATGCGGCTAAGCTTGCATCTGATTTCACAGAAAATTTTGCTAAATACGACGTATCTGACGAAATTAAAAACGCAGGCCCTAAAGTTTAATAATCACCTTTAGCCTGATAATTAAAACGCCAACCTTGAGTTGGCGTTTTTGATCCTATCTATTTTACTTCAGCAACATAGTTACTTTAATAATTGCTGATAAGCCACCTATTAGCTAAAACGTTTTCCCTATGTTTTGTGCATTCCTTAATAAAGGCTCACCGAGAGCCTATTAAGCTTTAAAGTAGCAGTTACTAGTTTGTATATCTCAAATTAAACGCTATTAAACTATGTCACATTAGTAAAGTTACGGGATGTCATCAGCAATGAAACAATACTGTAGGGTAAATCTGTCCAATACCTCACTCTTTACCCTGTTAGAGTACATAAAACAACACTAGCTATTACTGGTAAACTCCTACGAACACAAGAAGGCTCAAGTCATTCGAGTCTTGCTTGCTTTTGGAGTGAGTGTGCTACTTCGTAGTGACCACGCAGTAGAATACTGCGTAGTGCCTAGAGCGCTAGAGAGCCACTTAGAAAGGTACATTTAATGTTTTTAATGGAATGCGTTGGCTCTGAGGTTAACGCTGTGCAGCTGATAGCTGACGACTGACGGCTAATACTTTCACTTTCCTGCAGACGTAAAAAAGCCCGACTCTTTCGAATCGGGCTTTCTCTTATTTGGAGCCTGGTAATGTCCTACTT
>NZ_QGQU01000012.1:0-1805 GCF_003173795.1 Pseudoalteromonas sp. meg-B1
CGACTCCACAAAAACTAGCGTCTCTGCTTCTAAGTCTCCCACCTATCCTACACATGTAGGTTCAATGTTCAGTGCCAAGCTGTAGTAAAGGTTCACGGGGTCTTTCCGTCTAGCCGCGGGTACACAGCATCTTCACTGCGATTTCAATTTCACTGAGTCTCGGGTGGAGACAGCGTGGCCATGGTTACACCATTCGTGCAGGTCGGAACTTACCCGACAAGGAATTTCGCTACCTTAGGACCGTTATAGTTACGGCCGCCGTTTACCGGGGCTTCGATCAAGAGCTTCTCCGAAGATAACCCCATCAATTAACCTTCCGGCACCGGGCAGGTGTCACACCGTATACGTCATCTTGCGATTTTGCACAGTGCTGTGTTTTTAATAAACAGTCCCAGCCACCTGGTCACTGCGGCTCCAATCAGCTTAGAGAGCAAGTCTCATCACCAATCGGAGCGTACCTTCTCCCGAAGTTACGGTACGATTTTGCCTAGTTCCTTCACCCGAGTTCTCTCAAGCGCCTTAGTATTCTCTACCTGACCACCTGTGTCGGTTTGGGGTACGATTCGGTATAATCTGAAGCTTAGAGGCTTTTCCTGGAAGTATGGCATCAGCAACTTCATCACCGTAGTGACTCGTCTCGTGTCTCAGCCTAACAGCAACCCGGATTTACCTAAGTCGCTAGCCTACACACTTTCACATGGACTACCATCGCCATGCTTGCTTAGCCTGCTCCGTCCCCCCATCGCAATTATACCAAGTACGGAAATATTAATCCGTTTCCCATCGACTACGCCTTTCGGCCTCGCCTTAGGGGTCGACTTACCCTACCCTGATTAACATGGGATAGGAACCCTTGGTCTTCCGGCGTGCGGGTTTTTCACCCGCATTATCGTTACTCATGTCAGCATTCGCACTTCTGATACGTCCAGCATACCTCCCGGTACACCTTCAACCGCTTACAGAACGCTCCCCTACCACTCAGAATAAATTCTGAATCCGCAGCTTCGGTGCATAGTTTAGCCCCGTTACATCTTCCGCGCAGACCGACTCGACCAGTGAGCTATTACGCTTTCTTTAAAGGATGGCTGCTTCTAAGCCAACCTCCTGGCTGTCTGGGCCTTTCCACATCGTTTCCCACTTAACTATGACTTTGGGACCTTAGCTGGCGGTCTGGGTTGTTTCCCTCTTCACGACGGACGTTAGCACCCGCCGTGTGTCTCCCGGATATTACTTTACGGTATTCGGAGTTTGCAAAGGGTTGGTAAGTCGGGATGACCCCCTAGCCTTAACAGTGCTCTACCCCCGTAAGTATTCGTCCGAGGCTCTACCTAAATAGATTTCGGGGAGAACCAGCTATCTCCCGGTTTGATTAGCCTTTCACTCCTAACCACAGGTCATCCCCTAACTTTTCAACGTTAGTGGGTTCGGTCCTCCAATTGATGTTACTCAATCTTCAACCTGCCCATGGCTAGATCACCGGGTTTCGGGTCTATACCTTGCAACTATTCGCCCAGTTAAGACTCGGTTTCCCTACGGCTACCCTAATCGGTTAACCTCGCTACAAAATATAAGTCGCTGACCCATTATACAAAAGGTACGCAGTCACCTAACAAGTAGGCTCCTACTGCTTGTACGTACACGGTTTCAGGTTCTATTTCACTCCCCTCACAGGGGTTCTTTTCGCCTTTCCCTCACGGTACTGGTTCACTATCGGTCAGTTGGGAGTATTTAGCCTTAGATGATGGTCCACCTATATTCAGTCAAAGTTTCACGTGCTCCGACCTACTCGATTTCACTTAAAATGC
>NZ_QGQU01000013.1:0-1201 GCF_003173795.1 Pseudoalteromonas sp. meg-B1
GCATTACAACAGTTGATTACTCAACGATAGTTGCAACAACACCAGCACCAACAGTACGGCCACCTTCACGGATAGCGAAACGAAGACCTTCGTCCATCGCGATTGGCGCGATTAGAGTTACTGTCATCTTAACGTTATCACCAGGCATTACCATTTCTACGCCTTCTGGTAACTGTACGTCACCTGTTACGTCAGTTGTACGGAAGTAGAACTGTGGACGGTAACCTTTGAAGAATGGAGTATGACGACCACCTTCATCTTTAGAAAGTACGTATACTTCTGAAGTGAATGTTGTGTGTGGGTTGATTGAACCAGGCTTAGCTAGTACTTGACCACGTTCAACGTCTTCACGCTTAGTACCACGTAGAAGTGCACCAATGTTCTCACCAGCACGACCTTCGTCAAGAAGCTTACGGAACATCTCAACACCAGTACAAGTAGACTTAGTAGTCTCTTTGATACCAACGATTTCAACTTCGTCATTCACGTTGATGATACCAGCTTCAACACGGCCAGTTACAACAGTACCACGACCTTGGATTGAGAAAACGTCTTCGATAGGCATGATGAATGGCTTATCGATGTCACGCTCTGGCTCTGGAATGTAAGAATCTAGTGCTTCTGCAAGCTCTACGATTTTAGCTTCCCACTGCTCTTCGCCTTCAAGTGCTTTAAGTGCAGAACCTTGAATTAGTGGTAAGTCATCACCTGGGAAGTCGTATTCAGAAAGAAGTTCACGAACTTCCATTTCTACTAGCTCAAGTAGCTCTTCATCATCAACCATGTCACATTTGTTCATGAACACAACGATGTAAGGAACGCCAACTTGGCGAGAAAGTAGGATGTGCTCACGAGTTTGTGGCATAGGGCCATCAGTCGCAGCAACTACTAAGATAGCGCCGTCCATTTGAGCAGCACCAGTGATCATGTTTTTAACATAATCGGCGTGACCAGGACAATCTACGTGTGCGTAGTGACGAGTAGGTGTATCGTACTCAACGTGTGAAGTTGAGATTGTGATACCACGCTCGCGCTCTTCTGGAGCGTTATCGATTGATGCGAAATCTTTAGCAACACCGCCGTATACTTTTGCAAGTACGTTAGTGATTGCTGCAGTTAGTGTAGTTTTACCGTGGTCAACGTGGCCGATTGTACCAACGTTTACGTGCGGTTTTACGCGTTCAAACTTTTCTTTTGCCAT